>JBEKJX010000017.1:0-20352 GCA_050011015.1 Smithella sp. | reverse complement strand
AGAGGGGAAATCGGATTTTATGGTGAACCTCAAGTTCAGGATCGTGGATAAGCTCGTATTCAGCAAAATCCGTGAACTCTTCGGCGGGAGACTCCGCGCGTCGCTTACCGGAAGCGCGGCGATGAATCCGGATATTTCCAGATTATTCTTTGGCATCGGCATGCCGCTGTACGATGTCTACGGCATGAGTGAAACCTCGCCGGGCATCACCATGAACTGTCCGTCAAAATACAGGATCGGAAGCGTCGGCCCTGTGATAGACAAGGTCAAGGTCGTAATCGACCGGTCCGTGGTAGGTCCCGACGCCAATGACGGCGAGATCGTCTGCTACGGCCCAAATGTCATGAAGGGATATCACAACAAACCCGAAGCCACCAAAGAGGTCATGACGCCCGACGGCGGAATGCGGACCGGCGACCGGGGACGTTTTGATGAAGACGGGTTTTTGTGGATTACCGGAAGGATCAAGGAACAGTACAAGCTGGAAAACGGCAAGTATGTTTTCCCCGCAGGTCTTGAGGAGGATATTTGCCTGAACCATTACGTCCAGATCGCGCTGGTTTACGGCGCGAACCATCCCTATAACGTCTGCATTATCGTCCCTGACGCCGTCGCTCTGCAGGGATACGCGCACAAGCACAATCTGCCGGATGATTATAAAGAGCTTGCCAAAAATGAAGCAATACAGAAAATGATCATTACGGAAATAACCGCTGCGATGAAGGATAAGTACGCCAGCTATGAAATCCCGAAGAAATTCGCCTTTATCTCGGAACCTTTTACGCTGGAAAACGGATTGATGACTCAGACGCTGAAACTTAAGCGAAAAAATATAACGGAAAAATACAAGGACATGATTACCGGCCTTTATAAAGATTGAAACATAAATAATACGGGCTGCCTTCAAAGGATAACAACGCAGCCGACTAAGTTAGCCATAGAAGGAAATCCGGTATAAAACAGAAAGGAGAATACTATGTTCGATTATATGATGACAGAGGCACAAATTAAAATCAGGGACGAGGCGAGAGATCTGGTTAAATGGGTTCCGCGCCAGATGATCCTGGATATGGATACGGACAAAATTAAGTTTCCGAAAGAGTTTTTGCAGGAAGCAGGCCGTCGCAATCTGCTGGGTTGCCGCTATCCGAAGAAATGGGGCGGCCGCGACATGGATTGGGTGACCACCGGCATAATTATGGAAGAAATAGGCACCCTGGGTTATGAAATGGCCTGTGTTTTCGGCGTGGGCGCGGAACTCGTCTGCGACGCGATTATCCAGCACGGCACCGATGAACAGAAGGAAAAATATGTGAAGCCGCTTTTACGCGGCGACATTTTCGCTGCGGAATGCCTTACCGAGCCGCGCGGCGGTTCGGACTTTTTCGGCGCGACAACCAAAGCGGAAGATAAAGGCGATTATTATCTTTTAAACGGCCAGAAGAGATTCATCGTCGGCGCGGAAGGCGCTGATTATTTTCTTGTCTATGCCAAAACACATCCGGACGCCAAACCTCAGCAATCCATAACCTGTTTCATTGTCGATCGCACCGAAGGCGTGGAAGTCAAGTACCTGTATGGCCTGATGGGCTGCCGCGGCGGCGGAACGGGACGTCTGATTTTCCGTGATGTGAAAGTTCCCAAGAAAAATATCGTGGGAAAAGTGCAGGGCGCTTATGCCGTATTCAATACCATGATGATACCGGAGCGTCTGGGAACGGCCACTATGACTATCGGCGCGGCCCGTCCGGCTCTGGAAATCGCCACAAATTACACGGCGAGACGCAAGGCGTTTGGCCAGGTGATTGCTCAGTTCGAAGGCGTGAGCTTTCAGATCGCGGAAGCCGCGATGCTGCTTGATGCCGCACGGGCCATGGCCTATGTGACAGCGCAGGCGGTGGATAAGGGCGCGGATATGAACAGGATACGGCGGATGGTTTCGCAAAGCAAAAAGTTTATTACCGAATCGTGCCAGAAGGTTGTTCATAATTCCATGCAGGTAATGGGCGGCATAGCCTATACCAACGTTTTCCCCATCGAGCGCATATACCGCGATGTGCGGCTTGCTTCGATATGGACAGGCACCAGCGAAGTCATGTCCATGATTACCGCCCATGAATGGTATCGCGAATATTTTGCCCAACAGGCGAAACAAAGTACCCGCGATTTGGAACTCGACGCGCAGGAAGCCTCCGAGGAGGAGAAAATCTACGACGACGATGATATGTGGAAAAAAGGATGGTGAGGTTTAAAAATAATGAAACAGGCAACATTAAAAATGACGACTGTTTTATGCTTCCTGCTGTTATTTGCGTCGCAAGCGCCGGCCTGGTATGATCAGACTCACCTTGCGATTTGCAAAGCGGCGGGATTTGACAATTGGTATAGCTGCGCCGGACCGGATATTGCCAAACTTAAAGCGGGCGATATTGAAGCCCGCAATCACTGGTTTAACAACACCGCCGAAGTTGAGATCACGCCGCAGATGGTTCTGGATCAAATTGAGCGTTATAATAAAGATAATGTATTTCTTGATTCGGAAGGGCACCTCCTGGGGGCGATCATCGCTTCTTTACGTGCGTACGAAAAAGATCTTCGGGACGATAAGTATGCCATGTATAATCTGGTTTACTGCGCCCACTACATCGGCGATCTCAGCATGCCCCTGCATAACACGGCCCACGATGATTTCAATAAAAAACATCATAGTATCAATGATGGCATAGTGGAGGCCACGATTCTGAAAGAGCCGGGAAAAATAGTCAGTCACATGTATCCCATAAACTTGAGCAAAAAAGATTTTGAGGCCGATCTGGCCCGTGAGATCGCGCGAATTGCCAATCTCAGCCGCAAGCTGGGCTACAAAATGCGGGCGGAAAACAGAGATATGACCAGGCAGGAGGCCTACATACAACTGGGACACAGCGCCTCGCTGTTGAGGGCAGTTTTGCAGCACTATAACAGGCTGCCGGTTTCAGCAAAAAATGCCGTTAATTACCCCTGATAATGGTGATGGTTGTCCGGGGTTCAGGCCGGAATAGTTCCGTCTTCGTGGAGATTTCCGGCGGCGAACATTAAATCGCCCTGTTTGAAAACCATTTGGGGTTTTCTCAGAGCGCGAATGTCTTCCAGCGGGTTTTCATCCAGCGCTACCATATCCGCGTATTTCCCGGTTTCCAGAGAACCTGTCTTATCCGCCACACGAAGAATCTTCGCGTTGTTTATCGTTGCGCAGCGGATAATTTCGATGTTGGAAAAACCCACGCGCTGATAAATTTCATACTCTCTGTAGTTGCCGCCGAAATAATTAAAAGGCATGCCCGCGTCAATGCCGCAGCCTATCAGAATGCCCGCCTGATTCATTTTTTTGAGATTGACGTAGCCGTTCTTGATCATGTTGAAAAAAACATATGGATTGACGAGAAACTTCTTTTTCTCCCAGAGATTGTCTATTCCGTATTTTTTGTAGTCTTTCAGTGCGGCAAGATTCTGTTTGTGAATCGCGGGATCGCAATGTTTTTCAGCCTCGTTCGCGAAATAATCGTTCCTTACCTCCCGTTCTTTGGTGATTTCCGGCGTCCTGTAGGGTTCGGGGATTTCATCGAAAGCCTCTTCCATAAGGTATGACTGGCCCACTGTCAGTGTGGGCACGATGGCAATGTTTCGTTTGGCCATCTTTATAATGTCATCATCGGACAGAACCGTGTCGGTAACGATATGCTCGATCGAATTAAAGGGATATTCCATGGCGCGGTCAAAACCGAATTTGAACTGGCTATGCGCCGAGACAGGCAGACCTCTTTTTTCGGCAAAGCTGAAGATAATATCCATCTGTTCTTTTGTGTAAACGGGAATATCCTTCTTTTTCTTGCAGAACAGAGTCTGGTTGTCGATTGTCAATTTGACCAGAGAAGCGCCTTTGGCATTTTCCTCAAGGTCTTTTTTCATTTCTTCGGTATCCCGGAAATTATTCATGATCAAGCCGATAAATAAAGAGGCGGGCTTGGCGAAAATATTCACGTCCGAAGGGGGAATTTCAGGATGACTGCCCATGACGTTGAGCATGCAATTGCAGTAAACGACACGCGGGCCGGGCAAATTTCCTTTTTCGATATCCCGTATAAACATGCGAAGAAGGACGGGAAACGCGCCCATATCTCTTATGGTGGTTACGCCGGATTCAATGGTATTTATATAATTCTGTTTCTGCTGGCGGGCGTGTTTCATGATATCCATCACGTTCATGGAAAAAACCGGAGACGCGGTGCTGTGGCAATGGCCGTCGATCAAGCCCGGTATCAGGTACCGGCCTTTCAGATCAAAAACCAGGCATTGCTTATTGGGTCTGGCATCGCCTGTTCCCTGATCCTCTATTTTTCCTCTATTCACCAGCAGCCATGCGTTTTCGACAATCTGTCCGGAGTTCACATCCACCAGGCGGGCGTTCTTTATCAGGAAAGTTTTGTAATCAAGAGAGGGCACGTTTTTTCTGGGTATCGCGCAGCCCTGAATTGAAGGCATGGATACGGCTGCCGCCATAAGAAGAGAGTACTTAACAAAATCTCTGCGTTTGAGATGATGAAAATCATGATTCATATTACCCTCCATGATGTGAACATATTTTTTGCGCGGAAGTATATTCAGATGAATTTTATGTGTCAAGTTATATTAGGAAAAAATTTCCCGGTCAGCATCTGACCTTGCGCGAGGCCCGTTCACATTTTATTGACATGCAAGATGGTTGTTCTCATGGTGCGCTATCATACCGATATCGACAGGGTAATCATCATGCACGGACATCCTGACCATTATGGCGCCGCGAAAAAAACAGGATAGCAAGGCTTCTTTTCCCGGAAATAGGAGGATGGAGGCTTCCTCTGGAAATATTTCTTTCCATTTTCGAGGTTTATACGAATATTCAGGTTCTTCAAAGACAGGAAAGGTTTCATTAAATACCAGAAACGATCTGCTTGAGACAGCGCTGACTCCGAAAAATATTTCGCTTGAAAGTACGTAAAAAATAGTAAATATGTCATTGACATAAAGTGGCTATTTTAGTATGAGTGATGAAATTATTTGTAATATATTCGTTAAGTTTGAGCGAATCAGTCTTTTACAAAGAACTTTTAATCAAAAATATCAGATACGAAAGGAGGAATGTTATGAAGAAAATTAGCATATTAATAATTTTCTTGATACTTGCGGCCGTGTCCGCGCCAGTATACGCTGACATAAAACCCGGCTCATTCACGGTTACCCCATTTGCAGGAGTCTATGTATTTGAGGGTAATGAGTATAATCTCGGAACAACGTATACAGGGGGGCTGCGTGCCGGTTATAACTTTACCGAGCATATAGGCGTAGAGGGAGTTTTCAATTTCGTTGCGGCGGAAGTCAAAAATATGCCCGGTGATAATGGAGTTAATCTATATGGATACGGTGTTGAAGGCCTCTATCATTTTATGCCCGAGAGCCGCTTTGTTCCGTTTCTGGCGGTTGGTATCGGAGAAATGCATTATGACACTCCCGCCGGGCAAGCCAACATGAACAAATTTTTTATCGATGCCGGCGCCGGTCTGGAGTATTTCATTACGGAAAAAATTGCCCTGAGGGCCGATGCTCGCTATGTTCTTCCTACCAATGACAATTATAATGATTTCATGGGAACTGTCGGAGTTACTTTTGCCTTCGGCGGACATAAGAAAGAGGTTGTTGTAGCCAAGGTTGAAGAAGCTCCTGCTCCACCGCCACCTCCTCCTCCGCCTCCTCCTGCGCCTGTAGTCAAGGTTGAAGAGCCGGTTCCACCGCCACCGCCACCTCCACCGCCTCCACCACCACCTGCGCCTAAGTGCACCAATGTGCCTGCAGGCTGTATACTGGATAAGGACGGCTGCCCCATTGATTCCGATGGTGACGGTGTTTGCGACGGTCTGGACAAATGTCCCAATACGCCTAAGGGCGCGAAGGTAGAAAGTGACGGCTGTATTCATGAAAAAGTCACCATAACGCTTATGCTGGAATTTGATACCGATAAGTCTGATATTAAAGATAAATATTATGACGAAATTAAGAAAGTGGCAGATTTCATGATAGCGCATCCCGATACTACCGGTGAGATACAAGGCCATACGGATAATGTTGATAGATTCAACAATCCGGATCACAACAAACAACTTTCTCAAGCCAGAGCTGACAGCGTACGGCAATATCTTATGGATAAATTCGGGATTGATTCGGCCCGTCTAACCGCTGTAGGTTACGGACCCGACAAGCCGATTGCCAGCAACGATACAAAAGAAGGGCGGCAGAAAAACCGGAGAGTCGAGGCTGTTCTTGAGGCTATCGAGATAAAATAGAAACTTTTAATATTTAAGATTAAGGCCGCGCAGTCAGTTTCAGGTTACGCGGCCTTTTTTTCGTCAAGAATCCAAAACCCAAGCTTTGACAAAATTATATATGTATAATATGTGATTTAAATCTCCGACTAAAAATTATCGAATTGTTAGAGGAAGAAGCGGCCGTGTCATCAAAAAGAAATATTGTGATCATTGCAGCATGCGCTTTCCTCTTTGGACTTCTCTTCGCGTATTACCTCTATACGATAGGCGATCTTTCCCAATTCCCCGTGAAAACAGATTTTTATAAATTCTATAAATCCGCCGGATTCTTTCTGGAAGGGAAAAGTATCTATTCGCCGGTTTCTTTCACGCTGGATGATGACCTGTCAGATAGATTGACTCCAAAAGCCAAAGCAGCGATGAATACGCTGCATCCCAACATGAACGCGCCTTTCCACACCCTGTTTGTCCTGCCGTTGGGAGCATTGCCGTTTAACACGGCGTTTTGGCTCTGGTCAATTATTTCGCTTTGCCTAAGTTTGATCACTGTTGGTTTGATAGCGTACATTCAACCATTCAGTGATTATGAAAGGATAAAGAGAAGTTCCCCAAACCATCATAAGACTTTGGCTGATACTCCCGTACGCATCGGGACAGGCAAAACATCAGTCGAAGCTTCAGGCGAAAATCAAATAGCGCCTTGTAAAATCTTATACAAGACATATGCCGCTGACGTCCTGATTTTATGGATTATTATTTTATTATATTTCCCGACCTGGGTGAATATCGCCAGTGGCCAATTCGGACTATTCCTTTTGGGAACGATTGTCCTGATATGGTTGAGCGCGAGGAAAAGAAAATATCAGCTTGCCGGAATCATCCTGGGAATCGCGATGAGCGTCAAAATTTTCCTGGGGCTGTTTTTGGTATTTTTCGCGGTGCAGCGGCGCTCGAAAGTGCTGTTTTGCGCGGTAACTGTTTTTGTTTTCTGCAACATCATCTCCCTGATCGTGTTCGGATTTTCAGATTATAAAAAATATCTGGATTTAATAGCGGCCTCTCATCTATATATCAATTCAAGCTGGAACGCGTCCCTTTGCGCGTTTTTCACACGCGTTTTCGGCGGAGCTGAAAATATTCCCCTGATCGAACTGCCCGCGGTTGCCTATGGATTGGCTTTTGTTCTTTCGTTTCTGCTGATTGCCGGGCTTATGCGGACAGCGTGGCGGAGGCCGCGCGATAAATCTGCGCTTATCCGGTTTGATATCGGCTTCTCCCTGACCATTGCCGCGATGCTGCTCATCTCTCCTTTCGGGTGGATATATTACTTTCCCGCCCTGATAATTACCATGCTGACAATATGGCATGCCTCGTCAGCTCTTGGCGCCGGCAGACTGTATAAGCCGCTGCTTATAGGCGCCTGGATATTGACCTGCATACCGGTTCATCTCATTAATTCCGAAGAAGCCGCCATGAATGAGCCGATTGTATGGTTCACCACATCAGGATACTCCTTTTACGCGTTGATAATATTTTGCTGCCTTCTTTTCGCTCTCTCCCGGAAACTTGGCAAGATGAAGGCGGACTGATTTTAAATAATTCATTGTATGTCCTCACCGGCATGCCCGGGCATTGCCGGGTCCTTTTGCTGTGGGTTGGAATGGGGAGAGACCATTGCTAATGGATTTAGCAGGCATGAGATAAGGTTCAAAAGATTACAATACGGATTGTAAATAATCCGGAACGGTTGTATTTAATTCAGTGTTTCCGGATTGGTCGGTTCAAATCCACCTCTGTCACGGCGTGACACCTTCGCCGGCAAAGGACATGAAAAGACGGCGCGGGCTGCGCCGGATAAGTTCAAAAATTATAATAAAAAGAGGAGCTGCCATGTCGCTATTCACTATTGATCAAAAAAAATGCAAACGGGACGGCATCTGCGCGGCGGAATGTCCGTCACAAATCATCGTCCAGGCTGACAGGAAATCCTTCCCGTCTCTGATAGAAAATGGCGGGGAATTCTGCATTAATTGCGGGCACTGCGAGACCGTGTGTCCTTACGGGGCGCTGACGCTTGCCACAATGCCCCTTGCCGCCTGTCCGCCGATTCAGAAAAAACTTCTTCCGGACGCCGAGACATTGAAGCAGCTTCTTCAGGCGCGGCGTTCCATCCGCGAGTATAAGAGCAAGGTCGTCTCCCGTAAGCTCCTGGCCGAGTTGATTGATGTGGCGCGGTATGCTCCCACCGGCAGCAACGCGCAGCAGGTGCATTGGACTGTTTTTCAGAATCCCGAAGAAGTCCGCAAACTTGCCGGTCTGGTCGTTGATTTCACGAAAGTTATACTTCCAATTATGACGGATGTAGACAGAGCAAAGCGTATGCAGCGGCTCGTCGATGCCTGGGATAACGGCAAGGATCGCGTTTTTCGGGGAGCGCCGCATTTAATTGTGGCTCATTGCCCTGCCGATCTGCCTTTCCCCTCGGCGGATTGCGCGATCGCGCTCACCTTTTTGGAACTTTATGCCTATGCTGAAGGTCTGGGAACCTGCTGGGCCGGTTATTTCACGGCAGCCGCCGGTATCCACGAACCTCTGATCAAAGCATTAGGTATGCCCGCGGGTGATAAATGCTTTGGAGCGGTGATGGTGGGATATCCCAAATACCGTTATCACCGGATACCCAGGCGCAACGATGCTGTTGTTGATTGGCGTTGATTGTACCGGATTGCCATTACCTGTAAGTATGTAATTTAGATGAATGGTCTGGTCCAAAAAAACCGACAAAACTTGTTAAAAAATTTGACGAAGTGTGGCTGGATTGCCCGGTGAAGGGGTTGATCTTCGACCGGGCAATCGCAGAAGTGGGACTGGATTCCCGACTTTGTAACGGGAACGCCAGAAGAGAGGCCGGATGAACGAGAGCGAAGGCAGGTAATCTTGGTTTGCCTGCCAAATTCGAGTTGTTGTCAGTTACCAGGGTTGGAGCCTGTATTCTAATTTCTGCATACCCATTTGTAAGATTAAATTATTCATATATTTATGGATGGCAACAATAGCAAGTTCAACTTCCCCTGATTTAATATTCATAACGCTGCCTTTTCCATCCTCAAAAAAAATATTTCCATTTTCCGGATTGTCTATATTTCCCAATTCTTCTTCATACATTTTCAAACAACTTTCAAGCTCGGCAAGTTGTATATGCCTTGGTTTACATAAAAATTCTACGGATGGTATTAAACCGACTTCTCCCGTTTCTTTATTTAAGAGCGCTATTGAAAATATTTCATATTCCATATTTTACCCAACTCTTTCTTGAAAGATTCTTTGTAATTCTAAACTTCAAATTTCATGCCAAGATTTTTTTCAAGATTCATTTATATTTTACAAAGGAATAACTAAAATAACCTCAAAGTGATCATTCTCACTTCTGATAATAATGTTAATGCTTTTATCAAAAGTGAGAATCGCAACAGTTTGCATGTGCCGCCTGTATGAATTAAATTGAAGCTTAACTGTCAAAAGGTTTTAAAACTCGTTGATTTATGGAGCGGTTATATTGCATCCATTGGATGGGGTTATTATATTAAGATGCGTTCTGCTTTTTTAGTTATTGTTGAGAAAGACAAATATTTGAGATAAAATATATACATAAGGAGGTTATTATGACTCAATTAGCGCCAAAAACAATCGCGGAGTCAGTCGTTGTTCTAAGTGAAATTATTTTACCTGCCCAGACTAACGCTGTCGGAAACGCCCACGGCGGAGAATTGTTGAAGATAATGGATAGCGCGGCCGGCGCTTGTGCCGTTAAACATTCGCGTTCCATCACTGTTACCGCCGGCGTTGACAACGTCAATTTTCATGCGCCTGTATTTTTGGGTAATATGGTCATCTGTCATGCCCATATTACCTGTGTATCCAATCGTTCTATGGAGATCGCGGTAAGTGTTGACGCGGAGGATATGATTCAGGGCACCCGGCAATGCTGTCTGACCGCCTATTTTATTTTAGTAGCTCTGGACCATACAACGATGACGCCTAAGCCAATCCCGCAGCTTGATTTGCAAAACGAGGCGGAAAGGCAGGAGTTCGCGGCGGGTCAACTGCGTATGCAGGAAAGGAAGAAAAACCCCCGTGTCTGCTGGTTGCCTTTGTATTAAGATTTCCCGTGTATAAATAGTGCAATAACAGGAGATGATTCTATAGCCTGCGGAGGATATACAAGGCCATTTTCTCCGGTAACGACACAGACTCTCCGCCGGCATGACAAAAGAGTGCCTCGCACTGAAAGAAACGGGTCCAATTATTCCCCAATAAAAACTCTTGACATTTGTTTGAAAATTGTATATTGGTTGAACCACCGAACCAATTAGGGCGGCGGCAGGAGAGGATAAGCATGATGACAGCCAAAAAGGTTTTTGCCCGGCCGATTACACGTTCGCGACTCCACGAAGAGATTCTTACCATTATTCAGAAACAGATCATGGATGGCACAATTCCAGCGGGGAGCAAACTTCCTACCGAACGCGAAATGGCCCAGACTTTCAATGTAAACCGCGCCACGGTGCGCGAGGCATTGAGCAAACTGGAAAACCTTGATCTGGTTGAAATCCGTCACGGTGACGGATTGTACGCAAAGAACTATCTGGAAAGCGGCAATCTGGATCTCATCAAAGCCGCTTTTAATATAGGCGATCATAAAGAAATAATGTCCAATATTCTGGAGGCTCGCCGCTATATAATACCTCAGGTGGCTTATATTGCGGCGCAGAGGCGCACCGCCGCCGACCTTAAGGAGTTAAAGCAGGTTATCTCCCGGGAAGACCTGAACATGCTGGAGCGGGATATCAAGGTACACCAGATTATCGCCCGCGCTACTCACAATCTGGTTTGTACGATCGGCCTCAATTATTTTAATCAGATTTTCCACGACTACGGTTATCTTTATTTCGATGACAAACACAATGCCGAGCGTTCCCGCGTCTTCCACCGGGAAATTTATGAAGCCATTAAAAATAAAAAGTCTGTAGATGCCCGCCGGATCATGCGGGATGTGCTTATTTACGCTGAAGATGCCGTAAATGCAAGTCTGAACAACAAGCAACAAAAGGAGTGATGAATATGGAACGATTTATAGAGAATCATACGAATGAACAATTTGATGTTCTCGTAATCGGTGGCGGCATTACCGGCGCTTCGGTAGCTTATGAGGCGGCCACACGCGGATTGAAAGTAGCTCTGCTGGAGAAGAAGGATTTTTCCTGGGCGACTTCGGCTGTCACTTCCAAGATGATCCACGGGGGTCTGCGATATCTGGTCAATGGCGAAGTGGGGCTTGTGCGCGAGTCGCTGCGCGAGCGCCGGGTGCTGGAGAATATCGCTCCCAATTTTGTCTATCCGTGGCCCATGATGATGGTGCATTACAAAAAGCCGCTCAAGAACAATAAATGGATCGTCAAAATCGGCATGCTGATGTACGACCTGTTGTCCTATGATAAGAATTTTACCTGGGATGCCTGTAAAAAAATTCCCACGCACAGAACTATTTCCGGGAAAGAAGTCATGCGAAACGAATCGCATGTCCGCTCTGAAGGACTTACCGGAGCATCGGTTTTTTATGACTGCAACAGCATATTCCCGGAGCGGCTGACGCTGGCCTTTATCAAATCCGCGGTTGCCCATGGCGCTAAAGTAGCCAATTATTCGAAGGTGGAAGGTTTTCTGATGGGCGCTGATAATAACGTGACAGGCGTTCTCGTAAAAGATCTTCTGGAAAATAAAATGCATGAGGTGTCAGCTACTGTAACCGTCAACTGCGGCGGGCCATGGGCGGATATCATTCTGGGACTGGCCAAATCAAAAGGCAAAGTCAACGAAACATTGCGCAGGTCTGAAGGTATTCATATCATCACTTCCAAAAAACTGCTTTCCGGTAATTACACAGTCGGGTCCATGACTCCGGACGGGCGTCATTTTTTCCTCATTCCCTGGCGCAATCACACCCTGATCGGCACCACGGATAAGCCTTTCACCGGCAATCCCGATGATTATAAAGTGACCAAAACCAGCATCATGGAACTGATTGACGATGTTAATTCTTCCTTCGGCGACGGCAAGCTTTCTTATGCCGATGTAAAGCATACCTACGGCGGCCTGCGCCCGCTGGTGGAAGAGGATACGGGCGAGACTTATTCATCTTCGCGCAAGTATGAAATTTACGATAATAAGAAAGACGGGCTCGACGGCCTGATCACTTGCGAGGGCGGTAAGTATACGACCAGCCGTAATCTGGCTGAACACTGCCTCAAAATTGTGGCCGGGAAAATGGGACGCTCTCTGGGCAAGAGCATTACAAAAGAACATTATCTTTCGGGATGTGAAATAAAGGATTTAAGTGCTTTTTTTAGCGCGGTCCAGAAGAACAACAAAGATTTCAGCGCGACGACCATGAATTATCTTAGCCACAACTACGGCAACGAATACGCGGATATCCTCAAGCTGGCGCGTGAGGATAAAGCTCTGGCCGAGACAATCAATGACGACGGCGAAATGCTGGCCGAGGCAGTTTATGCCATCCGTCAGGAGATGGCGCGAACTTTGCCGGATATCGTGATGCGGCGGACAGGCATCGGCACTTTGGGCAACCCCGGCGAGGATGTATTGCGGAAAGTGGCGGCCATTGCCGCTAAAGAATTGCGATGGGACAAAGATAGAGTTGAGCGGGAAATTTCAGATACGATGAACCTGCTCAAACTTCCGGTGTAGTAAAAAAGTAAAATTCCCCCCTTTGTAAAGGGGGATCAAGGGGGATTTTTCCGTTGATTCGTTTGTATAAAATCTCCCCTGACACCTCTTTATAAAAGAGGGGAATTATATATGCCGGCATTCGAAATACTTGCCGGCGGGGAAGTTTCTTAGGAGTCCTGACACGTCGGGACATTGCGAACTAAAAGGAGGACATGCTGATGACATCCAAAAAATTTCAACCGGATTGGACGGAAAAAGCTCCGGCGTCAGGGACATACAGATCTATCTTCAAATACGGCGATCCTAATCATTTTAAACATCCCAGTGACGCCTGGTACAGGATGATGAAAGAGGATTTCCATTTAAGCGATGCTGATTTCTCCCGCAAAGGCAGGGAAGGGCATGAACCGGTTGAGTTAAAACGTTCGGTGGCGCTTAAATCTCAGCAGATTGAAGCCCTGCAGGCTATCGTCGGCAAAGAAAATGTCGCGCTGGACGATTACAGCCGCGTCAAATTCGCTTCCGGCAAAACCACGGAAGAGATGATGGAACTTCGCCAGGGCATTATCCATGAAGTGGCCGATGTGGTGGTGCATCCCCGCGATAAAAATGATGTACGCAAAATCGTTGAATATTGCGATAAAGAAATTATTCCCATCACGGTTTTCAGCGCGGGTTCTTCCGTGAATTTCGGATGCCTTCCGGCCAGGGGCGGTGTTTCCCTGGTGGTCAGCACTCACATGAACAAGCTTCTGGAAATCAACGAACTTAATCAGACCGCGCGTGTGCAGCCGGGCATGTTCGGGCCGGCCTATGAAGACGCCCTGAACCGCGCTCCTGATATTTTCCATACAAAACATCGTTACACCTGCGGCCACTTTCCGCAGTCTTTTGAATATTCCTCGGTGGGCGGCTGGGTTGTGACATTAGGTTCCGGACAGGCCTCAACTTATTACGGCGACGCTTACGATATAGTGTTCAGCCAGGAATATGTGACTCCGGCCGGAACATTCAAGACACTGGATTATCCGGCCACGGCCACCGGTCCAAAGGTGAACGATATCATGAAAGGTTCGGAAGGTTGTTTCGGCATTCTGGTTGAAGTCACCATGAAAATTTTCCGCTATATGCCCGAAAACCGCGCCCGCTTCAGCTTCATGTATCCTACCTGGCAGGACGCGGTGAACGCCAGCCGTGAAATCATGCAATCCGAATTCGGCAACCCCGCCATCTACCGCATTTCCGATCCCGAAGAAACCGACAGGGGATTGAAACTCTACGGCATGCCAGGTTTTGTGGACAAGTTTCTTACCTTCCGCGGTTTTAAGCCCATGCAGCGCTGTTTGAGTCTGGGCAACGTGGAGGGCGATAAGGACTACACAAAACTGGTTGCGAGAAAGATTAAGGCTATCGCCCGCAAGCACGGCGCCATGTCGCTGGGCAGTTATGCCGCGCATAAGTGGGAGCACACCCGCTACACCGAACCGTACATGCGCGAAGACCTTGGCGACTACGGCATTTTGATCGATACGCTGGAGTCCGCTGTGACCTGGGATAATCTCCACCGCGTTCATGAGGGCGTCCGCGCCTATGTCAAGAGCAGGCCGGACACGATGTGCATGACACACGCCTCGCATTTTTACCCGCAGGGAACAAATCTTTATTTTATTTTCATCGCGCACATGAACGATCTCAAAGAATTCGAAAAATACAAGCGCGGCATCATTGACAATATTCAGAAGTACGGCGGATCTTTGAGCCACCATCACGGCGTGGGACGGATGATCGGCCCCTGGATGGAGGAGCATCTGGGAAAAGAACAAATGGCGGTCATCCACGCGTTGAAGAAGCATTTCGATCCGCGCAACATCATGAATCCCGGCGGTCAGATGGGCCTGGATTGATGATCGGTAAACGGAGATAAACCCGAATTGTCCCCAACCCCCGAACGATCATGACAAGGAGGAAGGCATGCAGAAGGCAGGAGAAATGGAGAAGGCACGGGCGCAAGTCATTCTGGCGGACACAAAACCGGGCATCGCGAAAGCGGTAAACGCGGTCTTCGAGCAGTTCGGCGGCGGCGGCAGTATGCTGCGTTCCAGCCGGGACGTTTATATTAAGGTGAATGCGGTGGGTCTCGAGCCCTACGTTTATACCGACCCGGAAGTTTTGCGTGAAACCATTCTTTACTTCCGCTCCTGCGGGGCGCGTACGATCTATGTCATTGAGAACTGCACCCAGGCCAACTTCACGCGCATGGTATTCCATGCCATCGGGTATCTGAAAGTCTGCAGGGAAACGGGCGCCGTTCCGGTGTATCTTGACGAAACCACGTCCGTTCCGATCTTTTTAGAAGGCATCGAGGAATTCATCGATATCTCGCGCTTCGTTTTCGAACGACTCATTGAAAAACGCGCCGAAAATTTTTACCTGTCACTGCCCAAGCTCAAGACCCACTCTATGTCACAGGTGACGCTTTCCATTAAGAATCAGTTCGGTCTCGTGCATCAATCAAGCCGCATCGCGGACCACAACTATCGCATTCACCAGAAGTTCGCGGACATCTACCGTGTGCTGAGGCCGGACTTCGCTCTTATCGACGGCCTGATCGCCACCGATCACGGTCATTACCCCTCGACCTATAATGCTCCAAAGTGCGTGGTGCCCATGGATCTGCTTATCGGTGGTCCCGATCCACTGGCTACGGACGTGGTGGGGGCGGGCCTTATGGGCTTTTCTCTGCAGGACGTTAAGCATCTGGAACGCTCAAGCGCAACCGGTATCGGTCAAGGCGACATCACCAGGATCGATATTATCAACCGGAACCTGTTTGAATCCCGCAAGAAACAGCTCACATGCGAATTGCTTGATGACTATCCTCCGGATATAACTTTTCTCAGGGGGCGGGATCGCTGCTGCAAGGAGGGCTGCCGCCGCAATACCGAGACGGTGGTCGAGATGCTCTACCGCGATCATGACGGCAAGGGCGGTTTTACCATCCTTATGGGCAAGGGCATTGACAAAGCTGCGGTCGATCGAATTAAAGGCCGGGTGCATATCGCCGGCAGCTGCGCCATTCAGGATTACGGTGTGGCGCTCCAGACGCGCCTGGGTAAACGCAATGTGACCATGAGCCCGGGATGCAATAACCTGGCGCTGACTACCTATGGCCTGTGCAAACATATGGGGATTCATCCGGTACAGTTGACCAATGTTGATTTGGCGCATACCGCTGCGCTGTTCGTTATGGCCAAGATCAAAGGATCACAGGCCAATATCGTCCCGCTCATTTAAACTTAGAGGTTTTTTAAAAAAAACATAGCGAGGTGCATATGACACAATCAAACAATCAGTCGAAAGAATTAATCCTGTCCATAGACGCGGGTACACAGTCGATACGGGCCGCCCTTGTTGATCTGCAGGGAAACATTCTCCATATCGTTAAAACACCGATTCAGCCTTATTTTTCCGAGCATCCCGGCTGGGCGGAGCAGCAGCCGGATTACTACTGGGAGGTGCTCTGCAAAACAACGGGGCAACTCCTGCAAAAAGAGGGGAATCTTAAACAAGATATAGCAGGAGTCACGCTTACGACACAGCGGGCCACAATGATCAACGTGGACGAAAACGGGAAGGCGCTGCGGCCGGCGATTGTCTGGCTTGACCAGAGAAAGGCGGACTCACGGGAAATTATGTCCAGCGCTCTGCGGCCCGTTCTTAAAGCGGTAAATCTGCTTGATACTCTGGAAGGTTTAATAAAGGATTGCGATGCTAACTGGATATGCCAGCAGCAGCCGGACATATGGAAAAAGACGCATAAGTATTTATATCTGTCAGGGTTCTTCACGCACAGGCTAACCGGCGAGTTTATTGATTCCGTAGGCAACAATATCGGATATGTGCCGTTCAACAGCAAAACATATCAATGGGCGGGGAAATACGATTTTAAATGGCTGCTGTTTAAGGTCGAGCGGGAAAAACTGCCCAAACTTGTGAAACCTTCGGAAATTATGGGGCAGATTACAAAAAAGGCGTCTTTAGAAACAGGCATACCGGAAGGATTGCCGGTCTTCGCGGCGGGATCGGACAAGGGCTGCGAAATACTCGGCTCCGGTTGTCTAACTCCCGAAATCGGTTGTCTGAGCTTCGGGACTATCGCAACTTTTGACGTGGCCACTCCCAAGTATGTCGAACTGCGTCCGATGATGTCGCCATATCCCGCGTGTGTTCCGGACACTTATTATACTGAAATTTCGATATTCCGCGGTTTTTGGATGGTAAGCTGGTTCAAGGAAGAGTTCGGCCTGCAGGAGTGCATGATCGCCAAACAAAAGGATCAGGCGCCGGAAACGCTTTTTGATTCGTTGATTCAAAATGTGCCCGCAGGTTCCATGGGATTGATGCTCCAGCCGTACTGGACTCCGGGCAGAGACATCGACTCCTACGCGAAGGGATCGGTTATCGGTTTCGGCGATGTCCATAACAGGGCGCATCTGTACCGCGCCATACTGGAGGGACTGGTCTACGGTTTAAGGGAAGGGGGAGAACTGACGCAGCGCAAAACAAAAGTACCGATTAAAAGACTGAAGGTTTCCGGCGGCGGTTCGCAAAGCGACGCGGCCATGCAGATTACCGCGGACGTTTTCGGAATAGCGGCGGAGAGGCCGCACACTTTTGAGACATCAGCCCTCGGCGCGGCAATCGACGCGGCAGTCGGTCTCAAACTTTATTCTGATTTTCCGTCCGCGGTCAGTTGCATGACGAAAACGGGGAAGGTGTTTGAGCCCATTAAGGAAAATCAAAAGATCTATGATGATCTCTACAAAAGGGTTTATCTTAAAATGTACGGGCGTCTGAGGCCTCTGTTTAAGGAGATCAGAGATATTACCGGCTATCCGCCAAAAGACTGATACTGATTCGTATCCTCTACTGTTCGGCACTGTCCGGAAAATTCTATTGGATTTTAAAACGATTTTGGCTTAATATTTTTAAGCGTTATTTTCCGCACGATAAAAAAGTTAGTATGAAGATGCAGAAAAACTATCGGAGGAGGATGGCTTGAATCATGGCAGGTTTTGTTGAGTACGATAAATACGACGGATTGGGATTGGCGAAACTTGTACGGGAGAAAAAAATTTCTCCTGCCGAACTATGCGAAGAAGCGATAAAACGCGTGGAAAAAATCAACCCGGTTATCAACGCGGTGGTAACTCCGATGTTCGATATCGGGCGCGATACCGCCAAAAAGCCTCTGCCTGAAGGGCCTTTCACCGGCGTTCCTTTTCTCATGAAAGATTTAATCAGCTGTTACGCCGGAGTCAAATTGACATGGGGCTGCCGCGCGTACAAAGATTATGTTCCCGATTATGACAGCGAGCTTGTGATACGCTTCAAAAGAGCGGGCCTGATCGCGTTGGGGAAAACCAACACTCCCGAATTCGGTTTGATGGGCATAACTGAACCGGAATTGTTCGGACCGACGCGCAATCCGTGGAATATCGGGCATACTCCCGGAGGATCGAGCGGGGGCTCTGCCGCCGCGGTGGCTTCCGGCATGGTGCCTCTGGCCTCGGGCGGCGATGGAGGCGGTTCAATCCGCATCCCGTCTTGTTATTGTGGCCTGGTCGGACTGAAACCATCAAGGGGACGCACTCCGACGGGGCCGACGTTCGGCAAGTTATGGCAGGGCGCGACGGTGGAGCATGTGCTGACGCGTTCTGTTCGGGACTGCGCCGCGATGCTCGACGCGACTCAAGGAGCCGATCCGGGCGCGCCATATATTCTAAAACCTCCGGAAATACCTTACAGTGAAGAAATAAACCGGGAGCCCGGCTCACTGAGAATCGCCTTTAATACGGAATCTCCACTGGGCACGGGAACTCATGAGTATTGCAGGGAGGCCGTTTATGAAACCGCGAAACTGCTGGAAGGATTGGGGCATAAAGTGGAAGAGGCCAAACCGGAATTTGACGGCATCAGTCTGGCCAACTCTTATTTTACTCTATATTTTGGAGAAACCGCAGCGGATATAGAATTGGCGGAATCTGTGCTGAAGAAAAAAGTCGGACGGAAAGATTTTGAAATAACAACATGGTTTTTCGGTGTCCTTGGCCATTGTTACAGCGCGGCTGATTTCGTGAATGCGATGCGTGAATGGGATACCGCCGCGAGACTGATGGGACAGTTTCATTTGAAGTACGATTTATATCTTACTCCGACAGTAGCTTATCCTGCGGCAAAAATAGGAGAGCTTCTGCCGAAATCATATGAAAAGGCCGCCATGGAAATATTAAGCATCCTGAAACTTGGCTCTTTCGCCAAAGCCACCGGAATGATAAATAAAATAGCCCTGCAATCTCTTGCCAAAACACCGTTTACCCAGATAGCCAACTTCACCGGCCAGCCTGCGATGAATGTGCCTCTGCAATGGGATAAAAACGGCATGCCCTGCGGTGTCCAGTTTATCGCGCCTTTTGGAGATGAAGCGACTCTGTTTCGGCTTGCGTCTCAGCTGGAAAAAGCAAAACCGTGGTTTGATAAACGCCCGTCACTATCCACTTCCGCCTGAAAAAGGCCTTGCTGAACAGTGAAAATCACTGATAGCCGCCCAATCAAAAACGGCTGGTAAAATCCTTCATAATCGGATAATAAAAGCCGGTTGTAAAATTACAAATCAGCCCTTTGCGGACGTTTTGCGTTTTAAATCAAGGGCAATAGGAGTTGATAAAATGTCTTCAGAAAAAAATAATCCCCGGTTCAGCGGCGCGTCTAAATATGTTTTAGATGATGAACTGGCGAAGATTGTAAATGTTTCCATGACTTTGGAAATGCCTCTTTTACTCAAGGGCGAACCCGGTACGGGAAAGACCATGCTGGCTCATGCCATCGCGGAGAGTCTGCAAATGCCACTGATTGTTTTGAACGTCAAGTCAAGCATGAAGCTTATTGAAGCGCTTTACCAGTACGACACGCTCACACGCCTCAACGACAGCCGTTTTGGTGATTCCAAGCGTGATGTGAGCAATATCGAATCATATATTAAAATGGGCAAGGTCGGTCAGGCTTTCACGGCCGATAAAAGAACCATTCTGCTGATTGATGAGATTGACAAGGCTGACGCGGATTTTCAGGACGATATGCTCGACGTCCTCGATCAAATGCAGTTTGATATTATAGAAATAGACAAAACCATCAAGGCCAAACACCGTCCCGTGATTATCATTACATCCAATGCCAAGAAGGATCTCTCCGATCCGTTTCTCGGACG
>JBEKJX010000016.1:0-21472 GCA_050011015.1 Smithella sp. | reverse complement strand
GAACAGCTGAATCAGGTAACCCAGCAGAACGCGGCCAATGCCGAGGAGTCTGCCAGCGCGGCCGAGGAGATGTCCTCACAGTCCGAGGAAATGCGCAGCATGGTAGCCAGTTTTAAGCTTACTGGCTCAGGTGAATTTACCCATGCCCTGCGATCAGGCAGCCAATCCGGGCCATTTGTTGAATAAAGAAGGTAACAATAAAAAATATGATGGACTCAGAATTAAAAAATCTTTCGACAGATTTTTATTCCTTAAAACTTTCTTCTCACCAGTTTGATAAAATCAGCAGGCTTGTTTATCAGGTTTCAGGAATAGATCTGCACGAGGGCAAGGAAGAATTGGTTAAGGCCCGACTTTTAAAGCGGCTCAGACATTTGAGGCTTTCCGGGTTCGATCATTATCTTAAATATCTGCTAAGCGACAAAAGCGGAATCGAGATTCGGGCCATGGTAGATGTTCTGACTACCAACAAGACAAATTTTTTCAGGGAATCCGAGCATCTGGATTTTTTACGGGATGAAATTGTCCCCGGATTAGCCAGAGAGCCGATCAGGATATGGAGTGCCGGCTGTTCCTCCGGTGAGGAACCATATTCCATAGCCATAGTCTTAAGTCAATCCATTCCCGATATAGAAAAACGTGACGTCAGAATACTGGCTACCGACATATCGGACCGGATGATGGAGCGGGCCCGCCAAGGCTTGTATGATGGGGAAACTCTCAGGTCTGTGCCGCCTCAATTGAAGCATAAATATTTTATGAATACTGAGATTGCGGGTGTACGCAAATACCGTGTAGTTCCCCAGTTACAGTCCATGGTCTGTTTTGCCAAGCTTAACCTGATGGAGGAATGGCCAATGAGGGGGTTGTTTGATGTTATATTCTGCCGCAATGTAATGATATACTTTGACAAGCCAACCCAGGAGAACTTAGTACGGAGGTTCTGGTCAATGCTGCGGGAGGGCGGATACCTGCTGGTGGGGCACTCGGAGAGCTTGACGTTTCTAGCTCACGACTACCGCTACCTGAAGCCAGCTGTGTACCAAAAAATTAAATCACCGGCCACGTCCCATAGAAAGTTGGCCGGGTCCAAAGGGAAGTAATGGCTCATGGTTTACACAGTAGGCGTGGCCGATCTCAAAATATCCGGTGATGTTGCAGACTTATTGATTACATATGCTTTGGGCAGTTGCCTGGGGATAACGGTTTATGACATCAGGCTGAAAAGGGCGGGCCTGCTGCACTGCATGATGCCGGACTCCAACATTGACAGGAACAAGGCCGCCGGGAATCCCTACTTATATGTGGATAGCGGAATGAAAGTTCTGCTGGACAATTTTTACCGTAATGGTTCCCGTAAAAATGACTTGATTATCCGGGTGGCTGGGGGGTCCAGTTCAAAAGAGAACGAAGAAGAAGACTTTTTTCAGATTGGCCGCCGCAATTTTGTAAGCCTGCGTAAATATCTATGGGATGAGGGACTGATGTTGAAGGCTTATGATGTGGGGGGGTACGGCTCACGCACGGTGACTCTGGAAGTGGAAAACGGAAAGATGCTGATCAAATCAAAAGGTTCTCTTAAAGAGCTGTAAGCAACGGCTGCTTTTTAAGAAAATAGAAAAAATTAATAATAAAAACAGGGGAGAAAATAAAATGGCTTTGAATATTCTGGTGGTTGACGATAGTTCGGTGATGCGTTCGATCATCATAAAAACCCTAAAACTTACCGATTTGCCCTTGGGTGATATCTGGGAAGCAGAAAACGGCGAGAAAGGCCTGCGTCTTTTGCAGGAAAAATGGATAGATCTGGCCCTGATCGATATCCACATGCCGGTTATGGACGGGGAAGAAATGATCCGGCATCTAAGGGAGAATGATCAATATGAAAACCTGCCGGTGATCGTAATCAGCTCGGAGAGCGACCCCGGCAAGATAGAAATGGTGCTCAAGCAGGGCGCCACTTTCATCCACAAGCCTTTTAAACCGGAAACATTGAAGGAAGTAATAATAGCCATTACGGGGGTAAGCAATGAAGTCAAAGATTGAGAAGGCCCTAATAGAGGCCACGGTCAACACTTTTGAGGACATCTGCTTCATGTATCAGGTGCCGGAACTGAAGGATATCCAGAAAAATATGCCACTGGAAGCCGCTGCCGAGGTAAGATATCGGGGCGATTATACCGGTAAGCTGCTGATCGAGACCCGAGGCGGTCTGTTCTCGGCCATTGCCGCCAATATTTTAAGTATTGACAATCCCAGTTCCCGGCAGAAAAGGGATGCCTTGGGGGAAATCGGTAATATAATTTGTGGAAATGTTGTGACTTCACTGGGCCGGGGAAAGCTGGGATATAAAATTGAAAGCCCCAAGACCTTGAAAAAAGATGAGCTGCTAAAAGAGAAAAGGCATTATAACCCTCTGGTTGAAATTACTATGAATTTTAATGAGGGGCGGGTCGATATTAAATTCTTTGTAGACGGCGATTTTATCGCCAAGGAGAAAAAGGGTGATTAAGGTTTTGGTGGTTGACGATTCGGCTCTTGTTCGTAAATTGCTGACAGAGGAACTTTCCCGATATAGCGATATAGAGGTTGTGGGAGGGGCTATTGATCCCTATGTGGCTCGCGATAAGATAGTTCGGCTTAAGCCGGATGTGATCACCCTGGATCTGGAAATGCCGCGGATGGACGGGCTTTCGTTTTTATCCAAACTGATGAAATTCCATCCGTTGCCAGTGGTAGTGGTAAGTTCTTTAACCCCCCATAATAGCCAAAATGCCGTCAGGGCATTGGCACTGGGGGCGGTGGAAGTCATCTGCAAACCTGGATCCAGTTTGTCGGCTCCGGATATATCCGAGAGCTTGATCAAAGCTGTTCGGACGGCATCCCGGGCGAAGGTTGTCAAAACGGCAGTGATAGAGCCCAGTGATGAAGAAACCAATCCGGCATATAGAATTCCGCTCAAAACCACTCACAAGGTTATTGCTGTAGGCGCTTCCACTGGCGGGACAATAGCCATAGAAAACCTTCTGACAAGAATGCCCTTAAACATTCCCGGCATTCTTGTGGTGCAACATATGCCTGAATATTTCACCGCAAGTTTTGCCGGGCGCCTGAATACCGTTTGCAAAATAGAAGTGAGGGAGGCCAAGGAAGGCGACGCTGTGACTCCAGGACTGGCCCTGATAGCTCCCGGCGGTCACCACATGCTGTTAGAGCGTAGCGGAGCCTTTTATCAGGTCAGGATCAAAGGCGGTCCTATGGTCCATCATCAGAGGCCCAGCGTAGACGTTCTGTTTCATTCGGTTGCCAAACAGGCCGGGGCCAATGCCATGGGGGTTCTGCTGACCGGAATGGGGTCTGACGGAGCCGATGGGCTTCTGGCCATGAGACAAAGCAAAGCTTATACCATAGCCCAGGATGAGGCCAGTTCAGTGGTCTACGGAATGCCCGGGGAAGCAGTCAAACTGGGGGCGGCCTGCGAAGTCTTGCCTCTCAATGATATTTCCGGTCGTATAATAAAGCGGTTGTCCGGAGAAGAAAAAGACAAAGAATGAAAATTCCTTTAGAACGGATATTATTTGTGTTCTAACCATTTGGTCAGAAGCTTAGTTTCCTTTTCTTTCCATTGAGGCGAGTAACGGATTTGTAAAAAAGATTCGTAAAGGCTATCCATTGTTTTTACCGCGTTCTCAATAAGATAAATCCGCTCCAGAAGGGATCCTGAAGGGTCTTCCTGAGTTTCCTGCCAGTCTGCTGCGGGCATTTTCAGAGATTGAAAATGGAAAGAATCAGATTTGAAAGTGAATTCCCACTCGCTTTTATCATGAATCAGTTTGATTCCCGCTTCTTTAACTTTTTTCCCCTGACGGATTGCCTCTTTGCCTTCTTTAAGTTCGGCGTGAATTCCATGGCAGACAACGCCTTGGGAATATTCGCCCTCTCCAGCTTCCAGAACAATTCTTTTTAAAAAATGAAGTTCGACTTCTTCATTGTTTAGCAGGGCTATCCTGCCATTGCGTTCTTCTGATTTAAACCATAGCCAGGTTAAAAATTCACGGCCAATTAAAGAGGTCGCTTCTGTGGATTCAGTTTTTGCCGGTATCAGATTATTTTCCTGCGGCAAAAAACGCCGGAGATTCAGCGAAAAAGTTTTCTTGAACAAATCAACAAAATCGTCAGCTACTTTGTCGGTAAGCGAAGAAAAATAAATAGTGTTCTTTCCCACAGCCCAGCAGACATCGTAAAAAGACGGTATGGCGTCAAGCTTCGTTAGAAGTTCAAGTTTTACCTTGTCTTTAATAGCCGCAGACATGGACTTGTTTATCCTGTCGTTGCCGCTTTGGGCAAGAAAACTTCTTTCCTCTTCCAACAGCTTGATCTTCATTAGTTTCGGGGAGATAAGTTTACGATCAATGCGTAGAGAGAAAATAAGGTAATCGCCCAGCGCGTAATTGGCATTTTTAAAATCGGTATCCAATACATCGGTAAGCGAAACCCAGCCCAGCCGTTTTTCTTCCATGGACTTGAACTTATCCGTAAAGGAATTGGCTTTAATCCGGCTATTGATAAAATTTAAGAAGGCCTGCGGTAGCTGTCCTTCTACATGAAAACGCGCGAAAGTGAAGCTGCCTTTAAGTAAACCCATAATTATCACCTCATCAGGGGTGCACCGTATATTATACCGGTCCAAATGTGTCAAGAATTTATGTTGGAGATTGTTATGAAAAATCGATAATTTTATAAATATCCCCGCAAAATATTTATCCGTGGACAGAGGTTTTTTTTTGTGTTAGTGAACTTCATATTTTGAGGTTTAAGTCAATGAAAATAAAAAGAATAGGCATTGTTGCCAACATCGAAAAAGAAAAGATTGCCGATTGCGTAAAATCATTAAAAAAGTGGTTGGAAGAAAAGGGTGTGGAAGTATTTTTGGGAATGGAAATTTCCAAAAAAATTAATCTTGGCAGTGGACTTCTATGGAACGAACTGGCGCGAAAGTCACAACTGGTTGTTGTTTTGGGTGGCGATGGCACAATGCTTCGTACGGCGCGTTACGTGGCAGGGCATAAAATCCCTATACTGGGGATTAACATGGGCAGTTTTGGTTACCTTACCGAAGTCAATTTAAACGAAATGCACTCGACGCTGGAATTAATTATCTCCGGAAAATTCGTTGCGGAAAAAAGGATGATGCTTGATGCAAGCATTAAACATGGAAAAACCGTTACCAATGTCGGCAGTGTTTTAAACGATGTCGTCATAAATCGCGGTAGTTTGTCCCGTATGAATGAACTGGAAATGGAAGTTAACGGCACGTATCTGACAACTTACAAAGGAGATGGCCTTATTGTTTCCACTCCCACAGGTTCCACCGCCTATTCACTTTCCGCCGGAGGTCCCATCGTTTTCCCGGGGAAAGATTTGATTATTATCAATCCCATTTGTCCCCATACTCTGACGAATCGTCCGATAATTTTTTCTGAGGATTCTAATTTGAAAATAACTCTCTGGTCCAAGGATAACGGCGCTATGTTGACTTTGGACGGACAGGAAGCTTACAGGATAACCTCTGGCGATGTCGTGACAATAAAAAAATCGAAACATGCAGCAATGCTGATTCTTTCGCCATACCGCAGCCATGGGGAAATCCTGCGTTCCAAGTTGGGTTGGGGCGATTTGCCTCCAGGAGCTAAGAAAAAGAAAAATGCTTAATGAATTGAGCATTAAAAATTTTGCCATTATTGATGAACTCCATGTCTGTTTTGGTGAAGGCCTGAATGTTATTTCCGGTGAAACCGGCGCGGGGAAATCAATAATTATCGGCGCGGTCAGTCTTCTTCTGGGCGATAGGGCGACATCTGATATGATCAGAACTCAGGCCGATTCGGCAACTGTGGAAGCACTTTTTGACATTGCCGGTAATAAACCATTGCAGGATAAAATTGCAGCCATGGGTTTTTCAGCAGGGGATGAATTGCTCGTTCGCCGGGTGATTTCGCACGCGGGTAAAAACAAAGCGTTTATCAACGGGCAAATGGCGACTTTGGTCAATTTAACCGCCGTCAGCGAATTACTGATTAATATTTGCGGACAACATGAACATCAGGTAATTCTTAATGCCGAAAATCATATCGATATTCTGGATGAATTTGGCGGCTGCCTGCCTGCCAGGGCAGAGTATACGGAAATTTATAATCAATATCAGCAGATAAAAACTCAGATAGAGAAATTAAATAATTTGAGTCAAAGCCGGGAAGAAAAAGCTGATTTGTTTAAATTTCAATTAAAAGAGATTCAGGAAATTAATTTGCAACCGGCGGAAGATGCGACACTGGCAGATGAAAAGAAGGTTTTAGTTAATTTTCAAAAGCTTTCCAGTTGGGCCAACAATGCTTACGATTTACTCTATGGCGAAAAAGATTCCATAATGGTTAAGTTAAAGGAAGTTCAGAATCAGGTTAAAGAAATAAAAAAAATAGATTCGAATTTGCAAATTTCCGATGCGGATATTGAGGGTAGTTTTATTACTCTTCAGGAATCGGCTTTACAGCTTCGTGATTACAGCAAAAATCTTTTCTTTGATTCCGATAGGCTTGTGGCTATAGATGAACGCCTTGAGTTATTAAACCGTCTCAAACGAAAGCATGGCGGTTCTCTGGAGAGCGTTTTTTGCAGGAAACAGGAAATAGAGGAATGTCTGAAAACGGTATTTTCTGTGGAAGAAGAATTGGAAAAGCTGACCAGGGAGGAAGAAAAGGTTAAAGAAAATCTGCGGCAAAACGCGCTTAAACTTTCTCAAACCAGAGGGCAGGCGGCGAAAAAATTACAGGACGCGGTAGATAAAGAGATACATGCTCTGAATATGCCGCACGCTTCTTTTTCTGTGAATTTTAAAAACGGTGTTGATGATGCCGCTGAATCTTTCGGGCCCAAAGGGATTGATGATATTGAATTTTATCTGACGGCGAATAAAGGAGAAGAGTCCAGACCCCTAAGTAAAGTTGCTTCCGGTGGTGAATTATCACGAATAATTCTGGCATTGAAAAATGTTTTGTCACGCACCGGTTCTGTATCATCAATTATTTTTGATGAAGTGGACAACGGTATCGGAGGGGCCGTGGCGGAGATTGTCGGAAGAAAGTTAAAAGAGGTTTCTGCCAACCATCAGGTCGTCTGTATTACCCATTTGCCTCAAATCGCTTGTTTTGGAGATAAACACATGTACGTTTCCAAAAAGGTTGTGAAAGGCAGAACGGTCACGTCTTTGGAAGAACTTGACAGTGAACAGAAAATTGAAGAAATCAGCCGCATGCTGGGCGGAGTAAATGTGACTCAAAAAACAAGAGAGCATGCCCGTGAAATGCTTAATAGTTCCAGATCATACAAATTCAGTAATTCGGGAGAAAGAAAATGCTGAGGAAAGCGCGCATTGATGATGTTAAAACTATTCACCGCATGATAAATTCATCGTCGGGAAAAGGTGAGATGCTACCGCGCTCTCTAATGGATATTTATAGTTCTTTACGGGATTTTTTTGTTTACTATGCTGAAGACGAAACACAGATTATCGGTGTTTGCGCAATGAATATAATCTGGGAAAATCTTGCGGAAATACGTTCGCTTTACGTAGACGAAAAGCATCGGGGGAAAGGTATTGGCCGAAAACTTGTGGAAGCCTGTGTTTCCGAAGCTATCACCCTGGGACTTTTTAAAGTATTCACACTTACTTATAAAAAAGATTTTTTTGTTCAACTAGGTTTCAAGGAAATTGACAGAAGTTTGCTGCCGGAAAAAATCTGGTCTGATTGCTTCCGCTGTTCTAAATATCCCGATTATTGTGATGAAGTAGCGATGATTGTGGAACTATGAAATCATGGTTTAAAACCCTTTCCTTCATTATGGTTATTTTCTTCAGCGGGTGCGTGAGTTTTTTCCCGGAATCCTCTGTAAGGAATCTCGAATCGTTTACTCCCGCTCCCGTCGCGGATATTAATTTCCAGGATGATCTTGACCCTGCATCGCTGGATCTGGCGATAGATCACAGCATTAATTATTATGAAAATGCCGGCCGGGATAAGGTTTACCGAATCGCGGGCAGCTTGATTGGCGCTCAACAATTAAAGGAAACGCTGACAGTATTTCGCAAAATTCTGCGTGAAACGGATAATAATGCCGATTTAAGAAAAAAAATTGCAGCGGAATTTAATGTCTATCGTGTTACCGGTTCTGATGCTGCCCTGAGTGTGCTTTTTACCGGTTATTACGAACCTCTGCTTGAAGGTTCACTGGAACGCACCGGTAAATACAAGTACCCTCTCTACCGGGTGCCACCCGATTTGATTAAAAACGAAAACAAGATCGGCCGGATGAAGAACGGTAAATTTGTTCCATACTATAGCCGTTATGAAATCGATGTCGAAGGAGTTTTGCAGGGAAAGAATCTGGAGCTTATCTGGGTTGATGATCCTGTGGAATTGTTTTCCCTGCAGATACAGGGTTCCGGCAAGATTAAACTGGAAGATGGGACTATTTTAACAGTTGGATACGCGCAAACTAACGGCAGACCATTTCGCAGCATAACCAAATTCATGCTGGACAGCGGCAAAATAAACAGCAATGAAGCTTCTTATCGTTATTCATTTTTAAAAGGGAAGAGTGATCAGGAAATATATGATGTCTTAAGCCATAATGAAAGATACACCTTCTTTCGCTTTTTGGATAAAGAACCAGTAGGTTCTTTAGGCGAACCGGTAACCCCGGACAGGTCAATCGCGACCGATCCGGACTTTTTTCCGGAAGGGGCTTTAGCATTTATCCGTTTACGCAAACCGGTGTTTGACACGGAAGGTCATGTTAAAGAAATAGTTGATTTCTCCCGCTTTGTGCTAAGTCAGGACAAGGGGTCCGCTATAGAAGGACCAGGCAGAGTGGATCTTTTCTGCGGGTTCGGTACAAATGCGGAATATACCGCCGGTACTCTCAAAGAAAAAGGAGAGTTATATTTATTAATAAAAAAATAGTTTTTAAATTACTTCTTATGGGGAGTTGTAGTTTCATGGATAAAGCAGCGGGGGTCTTCCGCCAGATAATCTCCGCTGTAGGCCAGGGCGCGTCCGCGACAGCCACCGCAAACCGTTTTATAATTACATTCACTGCAAACACCTTTTAAATTTTCTTCCCGTCGGCGTAAATTTTGAAATACCGGCGCTTCCGAATATATTTGCTGGAAACTCATATCCCTGATATTTCCGGCATTGATTTCTACAAACGGGCAGGGCCAGACGTCGCCATTGGCCTTAACATAAACAAAGCCGCGTCCTGCCGCGCAGCCATGAAAAACTTTGCCCGCAAGCTTAAGCCCGAGGCCGTCTTTGATTCCTTTTTTCTCCAGTATATATGGCCAATACTGCGGTCCGGCCACCGGCTCAATGACCGTTTTAGAATATTTTTGCTTGTTGGCGATAAGTTCGCATAAATATTTGTTGGCGCTTTTCTTTAAAGTGGCTTTTTCAATCTTTTCTCCGCGGCCTACAGCGACCAACTGATACATAAGCATAATGCCTGCGCCGCAATTATCGGCAAAATCAATAAGTTCAGGCAGGTGCGGCATATTGTATTCCATAGCCGTTGTGTTGATTTGCAGAAGTATGCCGGCTTTTTTCGTGGCTTCAATCGCTCTTATAGCAAGGTCAAAGGAACCCGGTTTATTGCGCACCATGTCATGAATATCGGGATTGGCGGCGTCAATGCTGATGGCATTGCAGACAACACCATGATCCTTCAGCTTTAAGGCCATCTCTTCATCAATTAATGTTCCGTTGGTTGCTATAATATTGGACAGACCAGCCTTTTGAGAATATCTAAGCAAGGTGAAAATATCCGGTCTTACCAGAGGTTCACCGCCGGTATAAATCAATGTGCGGAATTCGCTCGTGGCAGCGAGCATGTCAATAAGCTTTTTTCCTTCGTCTGTGGAGAGTTCATTGGGATCGGCTTTGCCGCTTACAGCGTGACAATGGATGCATCTTAAATTACAGGCGCCGGTAACTTCCCAAACCGGATGTCCCGGATAACCGATACAACCCATACCCCATGCACCGTTGGCCACGGGTATGGATTTAAGACCATATCTTAACACCCATCCGGGAAAATTCCGCCAGTTGTTTAAATAACCCATAAGCATGGAACTGCCCAATTGTTTAAACAACAACGAAGGAGGATTATAAGAGGCTTTTACTTTGTTTTTGATTTTCATATTCAAGTTTTACATATAAGTAAGAATATAAGACAGAGACGTTCCCAAATTAAGAGCTATATTCAAACCGCATAAAATTTCCAACTTTTTCTTGTCGTTATGCTTGCCGCGCAACATCATAACAATAATGTATAGGGAAACAATCAAGAAAGGCAGATAAAAATATACAACTTTAAAAGGGATGCCCAATAATGGCGATGCAAGCATGGTGATCGAAGTTAATAAGTTAAAGGCCACATACAGCAACATTCCTTTTTGTTTCCCCATGCGATAAAGCAGATTTTTTTTGCCGGTGGCCTTATCAGCTTCGTAATCGGGAAACTCATTGAGTAAAATGACATTAAATATAGACAGGCCGATTGGGATTGCCATCCAGTGGATAATCGGGTGAATAGTGCCGGTTTGAATGTAAAAAGCAGAAGCAACCGGAAGCCAGCCGTAACAAAAGCCAATAACAATTTCACCAACGCCTCTTTGCACAAGCCTGACCGGTTTGGTGGAATAAAAGAAACCGGAAAAAGCGCCGATAAAGCCTAAAAGCAATGTATAGGGACCTGTTTTTAAAACAAATTGCAGGATAATTCCAATAACTCCGGCAATAATCAGAGAGACAATACTTGTCCAAAACGGGACCATGGGTGATATTTTCCCTTCCGGCAGTATTCTTGTGCCGCCGGCAAACTGATTGTTGTGTAAGCGATTGGATATAATATCACCTTTATAATCAAAGTATTCGCCCGAATGGTAGGTGGATAGCATAATCATGATAACGCCGGCGACACCGAGAATAAAAATTTCAATGCTGATGGCAGAATTGATTTTGTATGCCAGAATGGTTCCCAATAAAAAAGGAAGGATGCCGACTGTATGAAAAGGCGGGCGGGACAAAGCAACCCATCCCTTTATTTTCTCTATTTTGGAACTTTGCATACGCCCCCCCTGAATTTATTACGGCGGCTTATTAACATAAAAGTTATTCTTAGTAAAGCAACGTGAGTTATGTAGATAATGAATTCATAAGCGAGCGAACACAGAATTATATACTTCTGATGAGGGTATTATGGCGGGAATGAGCAGTAAGCTCTTAAATAAAATCCTTAAAAGTGGAAGTCTTGAGGCGGAAAAAATTTTAGAAGATATAAGAGCATTATCAACAAAATATTCATTTTTTTCTTGATTGTTAATATTTGTTATGCTAGTCATAGCAACAATTTAAAGGGTTAGGCACGTTGCAAAGCTAGAAAACAAGCAGGTCTGAGCAAGATTAATAAATTTTTTTTCAAGATGTGCTGAAGAATATTGTGCTTTCCCAATAATGGTCTTGGAAGCAATTCGCCTGTTTAATATTAGCAACTCTGGTTATTACCGTGGAAACGGCAGATAATAAAATTTTTTTAAATCTGATTTAATGAAAGGGGGATTTTAGAAAATGACGAAGGCAGAGTTAATCGGGGTTATAGCAAAAGCGGCAAATATTACCAAAGACAAGGCGGCAAAATCATTGGATGCCTATGAAACCGCAGTTTCCAAAGAGCTCAAGAAGAGCGGAAAACTTGTTCTTGTAGGATTTGGTACATTCTCAGTAGTAAAGAGAAAAGCAAGAGAAGGCAGGAATCCTCAGACTGGAAAAGCAATCAAGATTCCCGCGAAGAAAGTTGTCAAATTTAAAGCAGGCAAAGATCTGGCCAGTAAAGTAAAATAATATATCATTTGGTTCTAGTACAACTAAGGCCTCCGTATTTCTCAGCGTAATATGCCGGAGGCCTTAGTGCGTTTTAATTTATTAAGGAGTTTTTGTTTTGGAACACAAGAGAATTCTCAGTGGGATGAGGCCAACCGGCAAACTGCACTTGGGACATTTACACGGCGCTTTGAAAAACTGGGTGGATTTGCAGGAAAGCGGCAAATATGACTGTTTTTATTTTGTGGCAGACTGGCATGCCATTACCAGTGAATACAGTTCTACGGAAGGGATTAAAGACAATGCCGTCAATATGGTAATAGACTGGCTAAGCGTCGGTCTCGATCCGCAAAAGAGCACCCTCTTTGTGCAGTCGGCAGTCAAGGAACATGCCGAGTTGTTTTTACTTCTTTCCATGATTACCCCGTTGGCATGGCTTGAACGCAATCCTACCTATAAGGAAATGAAGACCGAACTGGCCAACAAGGATTTGTCCACTTTCGGTTTTTTAGGATATCCGGTGCTGCAGGCTGCTGACATTATTATGTATAAGGCTTACGGCGTGCCTATTGGTGTTGATCAGCTTCCTCATGTTGAACTTACCCGCGAAATAGCCCGTCGTTTTAATTTCCTTTATAAAGAGATATTCCCTGTTCCGGAGCCGCTTTTGACCAGCGTGCCCAAATTGCTGGGAATTGACGGACGAAAGATGAGCAAATCCTACGATAATTCCATTTGTATCAGTGATCGCGGAAAAGTACTACAGAATAAAGTTTCATCCATGTTTACCGATCCGCAGCGGATGAGAAAAAAGGATCCGGGAAATCCTGAAATATGCAATGTCTTCACTTTCCATGGTTTATACTCTTCACCGGATCAGGTTAAGGAAATTGACGCCGCCTGCAGAAAAGCGGAAATCGGCTGTACAGACTGTAAAAAGATGCTGGCCAAGCATGTTGCCGAAGAGCTGATTCCTGTTCACGAACGCATGGATTATTATGTAAGTCACTTAGATGAAATTAACAACATCATAGAAGAGGGCAATAACAAGGCGAAAAAAATAGCCCGTAAAACAATGGATGAAGTTCGCGCTGCCGTTAAAATCTGATTTGGTATGAGCGGGTTGTGCTATTAATTATGGATAACGAACAGACAACAGATAACGAACAAACAACAAATTACGCCATTAAGCTGGATATCTTTGAAGGTCCGCTTGATCTCTTGCTTTACCTGATTAAGAAAAACGAAATTGACATCTATGATATTCCCATAGCCCTTGTTACTGAGCAATATCTTCAGTACCTCAAAATGATCAAAGCGCTTAATCTCGATCTGGCTGGAGAATATCTGGTTATGGCCTCAACGCTTATTCATATTAAATCCAGAATGCTTTTACCCCCGCCTGAGGAACCGGAAGAAGAGGAAGAAGATCCCCGTGCAGAACTGGTCAGGCAACTGTTGGAACATAAGACTTTCAAGGAGATCGCGACAAATCTGGGAAGCAGACCTCTTCTGGAGAGAGATGTATTTACCCGCGCGGCTGTTTTGCCGGAAGAGATTGTAGAACCAACCGGGGATGAAGAAGCGCTTATGGAGGTAAGTGTTTTCGAACTTATCGAGGCTTTTCATCGAATTGTTTCTCAGATAGATAAGAAAGAACTTATGGAAATTGATTTGGAGAAATTATCTCTTACTGATATAATCAATGAAGTTATGGATAAGTTAACCGTAACAAAAAATTTAAATTTTGAAGATTTGCTCGGAGGGAGAAAAGATCGCCGCCGCATCATCTATACTTTTTTAGCCCTGCTGGAATTAATTAAACTGAGAATGGTTAAAGCTTATCAAACTTCGATTTTTGGGGTTATCCGGATATTTCCGGCCGTGGAGTCGTAAATGGAAAATGTTAAGGCAATAATAGAAGCTTTAATTTTTGCTTCCGATACACCATTGATGCTCGAAAAGATCAACGTCATACTTTCGGAAGTCGAAAAAACTGAAATTAAAGAAGTTCTTGATAAACTTGTAATAGAATATGATGAACGGCAGGGTGGAATTTACCTGCAGGAAGTTGCTGGCGGTTTTCAATTTCGAACCCGTCCTGAACTTGGTCAATGGGTAAAAAAACTAAAAAGCACAAAACCTCATTCCATATCCCCGGCAGCAATGGAAACTCTGGCAATCATTGCTTATAAGCAGCCTATTGTTAAATCTGAAATTGAAAGTATTCGCGGGGTGGATGCAGGAGCTCCGCTTAAAGGGCTTTTGGAAAAAAAGCTTATTCGCATTGTCGGTCGTAAAGATGTGCCCGGCAAACCAATTATTTACGGAACAACCAGAAAATTTCTGGAGGTTTTTAATCTGAAAGATATCCAGGATTTGCCTAATTTACGGGAATTAAAAGAGCTTCAAGAGCAACAGGAAGCCGTAGAAGAGTTTCCCGATCTATGAAAGAACGTTTACAAAAAGTTATTGCGACCGCCGGCATTACCTCACGGCGCCATGCGGAAAAACTGATAGCCGAAGGGCGCGTTAGCGTTAATAATGTTGTGGTAACCCAGTCGGGAGTAAAGGCAGATGCCGAAAAAGATATTATTCGTATTGACGGCAAAACCATTTCTTTAGAAAAGATAAAGCATTATATAGTTTTAAACAAGCCGGCAGGATATGTCACTACACTTCATGATCCTCAAAACAGACCGACTGTTGTAGATTTACTACGCGATGTACCGGAAAGGGTCTATCCGGTAGGGAGGCTGGATTATGATTCCAGAGGGCTCTTGCTTCTGACTAACGATGGTGATTTTGCTCAGAAAATACAACATCCACGTTTTCAGAAACCTAAAATATACATGGTTAAAATTCAAGGGCGTTTATCTAAAGATGAGTTAAAACAATTGGGAATGGGAATTAAATTACAAGACGCTGTTTTTAAACCGGAAAATCTTAAAGTGGAGAAGATCAATGATAAAAGTTGCTGGTTGCGGCTTACTTTGAGAGAGGGAAAAAATAGAATCATCAGGAGAGGATTTGAGGCTATTGGTCACAGGGTAGCACATCTTTTGCGTGAAGCAATAGGTGATCTTCAACTGGGTAGTTTAAGGGAAGGTATGTGGCGGCATTTAACTAAAAAAGAAATAAGTCAATTGCTTGATATAAGGGAATAGAAAAGGTAAAATTTTCTTGACATTCGCCAAAAAATAAATAATAAACTGTAACATAGAGAAAATAAACATATATTATCGTCGTGACTATTCATGGTTGTAATTAGCGTAAGGAGGGTATATGAACAAATCCGGTCTCATTGAAACTTTAAGCAGTAAGTTAAACTTGACGGAAAAAAAGGCAATTGATGTTGTTAATCTTGTCTTTAAAGGATTTACCGACGAACTGAAGAAAAACGGTCGTATTGAAATCAGAGGCTTTGGCAGTTTTGTAGTAAAAGAATATGGATCATATACCGGAAGAAATCCTAAGACCGGCACTAAAATCCAGGTTGAACCGAAAAAATTACCCTTCTTTAAAGTAGGCAAAGAACTTAAGGTTAGAGTTGATAAAAAGAAATAACAATCATTGATCGTTTCTTTTATAAAATAGAAAAAGGAGGCTTAATTTAAGCCTCCTTTTTCTATTAAGTATATGGCTAATTTAAATCAACCTAAATTGGCATTGACGAAATCCCAGTTAATCAGATTTTGAATCACAGCGGTAAGATAATCCGGTCTTCGGTTCTGATAATCCAGATAATAAGCATGTTCCCAGACATCTATGGTCAAGAGTGGTTTTTGACCGTGGGCAAGAGGCGTATCAGCATTAGCTGTTTTCGTTATTTTTAGCTGACTTCCCTCCAGAACCAACCATGCCCAACCGCTGCCAAACTGGGTAATGCCGGCGTTTTTCAATTCTTCGGTAAACTTATCGTAGTTTCCCCATGTATCATTTATTTTTGCAGCAACCGAGCCGCCGGGTATCCCTCCTCCTGATTTTTTCAGGCACTGCCAATAAAAGGAGTGATTCCAAATCTGAGCGGCATTGTTGAAGATACCGACTTTGGCTGAATCTTTAGCAGAAATCATAATAATTTCTTCTAATGATTTTTTATCAAGATCGGTGCCTGTGATTAATTTGTTTAAATTGTCCACATAGGCTTTGTGATGCTTGCCATAATGGAAATCCAAAGTATTGGCGCTGATGATCGGCGCTAACGCATCTTTCCCGTAGGGTAGTTCCGGTAATGATATGGCCATTTTTGTTCTCCTTTCTCCTTTTTTCTCTTTATAATAGTAAGTGTTTTTAGTTTGTCAAATTAATATTTCATATCTTTTAATTATTGCTTGAGTTGTTAATAATATGTCTCATTCTGTATTTAAGCCAATTCATATAAATGAAAGTGAAAATGGCGAAAATCAATGGTGGAATGGCAGCCTCTTGATTAAAAACGGTAAGCGCTATACCGCCCGTCAGTCCGCAATCTTTCATCGTGCCAAGGAGAATAAACAAATTAATATTATTTTCCTGTCCATGAAAATAAAATCCGACTTTTCTAATCGCGAAGTAAAATGAAAAAGTGCTGATAAAAGCAATTAAGGAGATAATAAAAATATCTGAAGACCAGTTCATAAGAAAATTTATGCTGTTTGCCGTTATGGCGTAAAACACAATAAAGGAGCTGTAATCTATCGCCGTTTCTTCATGTTTTTTGATAATTTTGTCCCATTCTTTTTCTATAGCCATTCGGGAAACGATGAGTGGCAGAATAATTAACCCTAATATCACTACAATAATATTCCAATGATTTAGATGAATATATTTGAGAAAACATAAACCGACTAACGGTATAATAAACAATGCTCCTAAATATGTTCCGGCCAGAGCTGTAAAAATAGAATTTTTTTCAATATGTGATAAATTGCCCAGAAGTATTATTTCTAACGATGACGGCATGGCGGCGATCAACACCATACCAACCCAGAGCTCTTGTTTATGAATTAGAAAGACACCTGCCAGAATAATGAAATTCCCCAAAACAAGATAATTCATTACATTGCTCTTGATAGATGAATACAGGAGTGAGCCCGGATGGCGGAAGAACCCGCGGGGAAATCTCAGTAACGTAATGGTTATAATTACCATCAATGCCGGCAGAATAAGAGCTTTACCTGCCCGAAAGCCTTGCGGAAAAATTATACCGCAAATCAACGCAATCAGAAAAATTATGTTAGAACGATAAAAAGCATAAGTTGATTGAGCCATTTTGTTTTACCCCGTTAGAAAATATCTATGCTTGCTCCCATGCGAATCTTCGCTTCTATTTTGAGCAAAAGCTCAGTATGAGTCATCCCGCTGTATGGTCAGAGACCTTGTAACGGGGTTTACCTCTGGGAAGGCATGATTTTTTTAGCTCCGAAAATGAATAAGAGAAATCCGATATTGAAAATTACTATAGTTCCTCCGGCCGGCAAATTCAACAGAAAAGCCGTAATAATTCCGCAAATTACTGATAAAATTGAAAATAATACTGCGGCAATGATGGTCATTCTAAAACTAAACGATAGTTGTAGAGCAGTTAGCGGAGGCAAAATCAGCATCGCGGAAACGAGCATGATGCCTGCGACTTTCATAGCTAAAACCGCGGCTACTGCCGTCAGTAAAAAAAGAATGGTATTAATTTGTTTTGTTTTAATGCCCATTGTCCGGGCTAATTCTTCATCGAAAGTTACAGCAAAAAGATCATCATAGAAAATGATCACTGTGGCTGTTACTGTAAGAAAAACAATGAAAGAGAGAAAGAGTTCAGTTCGGGTAACTGTGAGGATGTTGCCGAAAAGATAGCTGAATAAATCAAGATTATACCCATTGGATAAACTTGCCAGAATAATTCCTGTGGCGATGCCGATTGAAGAAACAACACCGATAGCCGCGTCTCCCTGGATACGTTTGGAATGAGTCAATTTTAAAATAGCCAGAGATGAAAGCATTACTATAGGCAGGGCGGCCAATGTAATATATAGAGGGCTGACACCGATAAACATTACGAAGGCAACACTACCGAAGGTAATGTGAGCAAGTCCGTCACCAATCAGAGAGAAGCGGCGCAAAACAAGAAAAACTCCCAGTATGGAAGAAATTATGGCGATTAATATACCCGCTACAAAAGCGCGTTGAACAAATTCATAATTAAATATATCGGTCAATCCCATTAGATATTGTTCTCCGTTTTTTCATGTTGATGACAAATCATATGCTGACTGGTTGATCCGAAAAAACCGGCCATGTCGGGTGAAGCGCAGAAATTTTCGAATGTTCCGTAAAAGATCAATTTCTTGTCGAGATAAAGAAGATTGCGGGCGTATTGGCCTATAACGCCCGTATCATGCGTGACAAGAACAATAGTCGTGCCGTTGTCGCGATTCATCTTACCGGTAAGAGTATAGAAAATATCTCTTGTTTCGGGATCAAGAGCCGTTGTGGGTTCATCGAAGATGAGCAAATCCGGTTGACTGATTAAAGCTCGTGCCAGCATTATTCTCTGCTGTTCACCGTAAGAGAGTTCGCCGATCAGGCGGGTGGAAAGATGCGCGATTCCCATTGATTCGAGAGTGCGTTTTAAAGCTGTTGAATTTCTTTTTGTGACCCCCAATTGAACAATCTCTTTGACAGTGCCGGGAAAGTGATTATTTAATGCGTTTATCCGCTGTGGTAAGTAACCTATTCTGTTCCACTGGTCGAAAGAAGTCAGCGGTTGACCAAAGATATTGATGCATCCCTTTTGCGGCTGTAGAATGCCAATAATATTTTTGATAAGGGTGCTCTTGCCGGATCCATTGGGTCCGGCAATGCCCAGATAATCGCCTTTTTTTACCGCAAAGGAAATATTACTGATAACTTCCGTGCCGTTATAACAGAACGTTAAATTATCAACGTTGATTATGTTTTCGGACATTTCATTCCTTTCTTTAAGTTAATCAGGTTTTTCTCCATTAACGAAATAAAGGATTCACCGTTTTTCATATCCGCCTTACTGATATCATGTCCATTATAGAGTTTCAGTAGACCGGCGCCTGTTTCTTTGGCAATCATTTGCGCCAAACGGGGATTCATCATGCTTTCATAATAAACGTAATGCACATTTTCACTTTTTATTTGTTTCACGAGAGCGAATATCTTTTGCGGTGAAGGTTCCGCATCAGCCAGTACATTGTATGCCGCAATGTATTGTAAGTTATATCTTTTGGCCAGATAAGCAAAAGCCCAGTGACCGGCATGCAAAATTATTTTTGTCTTGCACCCGGCTAATTCTGTGCGGTATCGCTGATCGATATCCATCAATTTAAGTTTGTAGTTATGAGCGTTTTTTAAATAATAATCGCTGTTTCGCGGATCCTTTTTAATAAATGCTTCCGTAATATTATCTACCATCTTTTGGGCGTTATCCATATCCAGCCAGATGTGCGGGTCAAATTGGGAAACGTTTCCTTCCGGTTTCTCTTCCTCTTCATTGAACGGCAATAAGACCGCCCCTTTTCCGGTCTCTACGGCCATCATATTGGTATTTTGGGCGGCTGCATTAATGATTTTATAAGCCCAATGCTCCATTTCGAAGTTGGTAAAAAGGAAAACATCGGTTTTGCTGACCTTTACGATATCTTCGGGTCTCAATTCGTAATGATGAGCATCTGTTCCCGGCGGTAAAAGCATAGTCACTTTAATTTTATCCCCGCCAATATTGCGTGCAAAATCGTAGATTGGAAAAATTGTGGCAATTACTTTTAGTTTTTGATCTTCCCTGTTTGATTCTTTTGCCGGTTGACAGGACAAAATAAAAGTTAAAAAAAACAGTAAAAATAACATGATCTTTTTCGAACACATAATTATTTCTCATCCTTACGATATTGCTTTTGTGATTCAGGTTTTGTTGTATAGCGGCAGTCTGAGCAAAGACCTGATATATTAATTTCGATGTTCTCAATGCTATAATAATCTTTTGATGAAATTAACTCCGGCATCTTTATATAAGGTTGGGGCGCCATACAAATCAAAACACCGCAATTCCGACAGTTGAAGTGAGGGTGCATCGGATTTTCTAAAGCAACCATTTCAAAGTAATTGGCTCCGCCAGCTGACGCGATCTCCCGAATAATTCCGCGTTGTTTGAAAAGAGATAAGATGCGATAAATGGTCACTTTATCAATGTGTGCCTTGGTATTCAGAGATTGGCGTATAGTATTTGCGCTCAGCGGTGCTGTTGCCTCGAGCAATATATTTAAAACAGCAAGGCGTTGAGATGTTTTAGAAATGCCGGCTTTTTGCAAAGTAAGCAGGGCATCTCTATTTTCCGTATTAGTAACCATGCCCGTCTATTATCAAAAATGCAACCGAGTTGCAACAATTATCAGGACAAAATAAGTTCATGTTCGTGAATTTAATTTATGTTATAAAGTAAGACAGTAAATAAAGCATAATGGTATAACAATTAAAGGAGGACTGTTTATGAAACCAATCGGGCCATTAATGTGGGAACACAGATTAATTGAAAAGATGCTGGCTTCAATGATGCTTCATATTGATCAGGTCGAAAAAACTAAAAAGGTTAATCCTCTTATAATCGACGTGGCTGTCGATTTTGTCCGCACTTATGCTGACCGCACCCATCATGGAAAGGAAGAAGAAATACTGTTTCGCGATCTGGCCAAGAAAAATCTTACGCCGGAACTGAAGAAAACCATGCAGGAATTACTCAATGAACATATCTGGGGCAGAAAGACCACCGCAGCGCTTGTTGCCGCCAAAGAAAAATATTTACAGGGCGATGAAGAAAAGATTCCCGAGATAATCTCTTTTGCCCGGGAACTGGGCAACTTCTATCCAAAACACATAGAAAAGGAAGACAAGCATTTCTTTTATCCCTGCCAGGAATACTTCAGTATGGACGAACAGGGAAGGATGCTCGCCGAATTCTGGGAATTTGACCGTAAAATGATTCATGAAAAATATAATAAAGTGTACGATGAATATTCCAAGCTCAGCTTCTGACTTAAGATTATACCGTTTCTAAATAAAAGATGATATTGAGGCGGCAAGGAGGCGGCGACGAAGCGTATTTGTGATCCACGCCATTACGGCGCGGATCACCGGTAAAGGAATGATCTGTTTATATTATGTCCCCGTCGGGGACACTCCCGTATTCAATACGTTGAGGAAGCCGACGACGCTGCCAACAACGATAGCGCTTTAATTTAGAACTGGTACTAATATCTCCAGCCCCAGAATCCAAACGCAAGAATATTCATTATAACCGGCACGGCGTAAATAATTCCCACAGTAGTCAATTTTGCCTTCATAGATTTCAGGCTGATTACTAAAATGGCAAAACAGAAAAAGTGGAAATAGCCTATAAGGAAGATCAGCCAAACGCCCTTAAAGGATAAACACCAGAAGGGGTATTCCCAGACAAGCTCTCCGCCGATGTTGAGAAGACATTCGACAAAAACACAAAAGGCGCTGTAACCTATCGCCCAGAACCACTTTTCAGGGAT
>JBEKJX010000015.1:0-21787 GCA_050011015.1 Smithella sp. | reverse complement strand
GTAATCTTCAGCAATTTTACTGTATTTGGATTTTTGGGCTGCTTCAATATATTTGGGATTCTTAGCCATTTTCATCATATTCATTAAAGACTCATATGTAATTGTTTTGATTTTAATGTTGGCAGCTACTGAAGGCACACCCGATCCAAGGTCGGGATCAACCATGAAAGTTACCAGGGTGTTTTCACGATTTACCCATTGAAGTGTCCAAAGGGAATAGAAGGAAGGCATTCTGACATATCCTTTTCCGGAATCATAGGGTAACTCTTTTGTGGATTCGGTATAGATAAGATTTGTGCCTTTTTGCATGTCGAATTCAGTCTTGCTTTTAAGAACCATATCTCTGTCTTTAAACGCATTAATATTCAGATGGAACCAGAATATAAAAACATCTTTTTCGTCATCGACTGTTTTTAATATTTTTATTTCTTTACAATCGTATATCCATGCGGGAAAGTCTGGTATATCTCTCATAATGGTTTCCAGCACTTCTATCCTGGCAGGGATAAGACAGGTAGTTTTAGCAGCGATATAATCCTTACCGGCAACTTCGCTGGTAAAAATTTGGCAGCCGTTTTCATTGCCCGCCAGTTTCCAATGATATTTATCACCTGCAAATCCGCTTGAAGTAAAAATAACAATAATCAATAATACGGTAACAATAACACTTTTTTTACACATTAATTTCTCCTTACTTATTTTAAAAAATTTGGGGTTATTAACATAGACAACAGATAAAGTAAATCACCTTGTAATAATTATAAGAGAGAAGGGTGCATTTATTTCAGGGGAGTTCCGGGAATACCAAAAACTCTTTACTTCACAACATCAGATAGAGATTTGCTTAGCTGAGCCTGAAAGATCTGAAAGACCATATTCGTCTCATTACCAATAGTATATTCGGTACACTTTGCTGGCACTGGAGGTGCTTTTAGCGGATCAAGTTTCTGGCCTGCGGGAAGTTCCGCCATTAATTTATTGATCTCCCGAATGTATTTGCGCATTGCAAGAAATTTTGGCATTTCAGAAGCAGGACACTGGTTTGCCTTCTCAAAGAGAAGAACTTCCTGCTGACTTACCGGAGGTGTTAATTGTGATAAAATAGCGTCCCGGTTAACATGTTCACCACAGTTAACACCAATAGGATGGGATATGCCGTTTTTTCCAGAGCAACCTGTTTTGATTGTAAACAGAAGCAATTGTTCGTTACCATTAGTGAGATTAGTAAAATCATACTGTGCCAAATAATCGTCCGAATATTTGAAATCACTATTTTCTGATGGCGGTAACGGACACCCGTGAGTATCAGGTTGATAGGATACCCCCTCCGGAAGTTCTGCTGCAAATAATGAAGCCTTCCTCATAAATAATCGTGTATTAATGAATTTATCTATTTCTTTTTTATCTTTGCCGGTTTTCTGATAGAGCGCCTCTTCTTCTTTCGTCAATGGAGGATTAAATAACGAAGAGATATCTACAGCAACAGCATATGTACTGAGAGATATTAGAGCTATGAATGACCATGCTAAAATATTAAAAACATATACGCTTATTTTTTTCTTCCTCTTCATAAGTTATGCATTCCTCGCTTTCATATAACAAAATTGCCGTTTATGTGTACCAACCACTTATTTGATTCTTTCTTTTACAAGTGTCTAAGAGTTTACCACATGTCGCTTGAGAGTTCAGCAATTTTTGATGATTTACGATGGAAAGGTTGTATAAATATCAAGATTAACAATTTGAGGATTACAGTAGAGGAAGAAAAAAATAAAATGATTTCCGGATCGGCAGAATTGTTTGTTTCACCTACCAAACCATTTATTGCCTTTCAATTAAGAAAACGCAGCACAAGTACCCCTTTTTGACCTATTTCATACGCAAAGTCACTGCGGGAAGGGTCGCCACCTGTAGCGTCTGTTATGGTGAAATATTTTATTTCTACTTTTTTATTTTTGCTCCGGGAAGCTTCAAGATAATTTATCTGCTTCCCGCTGGCATCAATGACTTTAGAGTCCGACCTTACAAAAAAAATAGCTTTATCACCATTATCGGCTGTAACTTCAAGTTTAACGTTCACGTTGGAAAACCCCACGCCTTTCGCAAAATTGCCGCCTGTAACTGTTCCTGTATATGTGTCGGTTGCATTTTGAGTTCCGGTTCCAGAAGAGGCGATAGATGCAGAATTCTGAGCGATCCTCTGCGTGTCGGTCGTGGACGTCATGTCAGTTCCGTTACTTTGTGCATAGGCGACAGGTGTGCCGGATACAAGTTTCAGATCCGGCGTAGATGAGTTCAAACTCCAATGCACGACTAAATGGTAGCTCATTCCAGCGCCGACCCCGATCAGCATTGAAACAGGCGGATAAGCAGGATTCGACTTACCCTCCAGTGAATCAAAAATACTCGCCGTCAGTTTCATCGGGCCGGCAATTCGATCCCATTCAAGCTGACCTCCGGGACCTATTACCCCAATGTTTTTCCCGTTATCCGTGATAACAAAACCCACACCTGTACTGATTTTCTCCCGTGTCAGGAGAATTCGTGCGCTATCCGCCGGAATTGGACCCTTTGCCTGTGATACGATCTGATTCGTATGTGCGCAACCAACGATAAGAATTGCTGCCAGAAAAACTGAAATGCAGGTTAGTATAAAATCTTTGCGATTCATGTGATGACCTCTAACCCAGTTTGCTGTATTTACATAACCTATACAACAAAATGCTATCAAAAATCAATTATCTTAAATGTAATGGTTACAGTAGAGGAAGAAATAAATAAAAATCCGATTTCCGAATCGGCGGAATTGTTGATTTCACCTGCAACTCCACAGTATCTGACTGCGGTAAAAACTGAGGGTTACCCTTTGCGAGTTACACCGCCCAAGACAATTTTTAGTTACGAGGGCTCGTTGTGGAAGCATGTTTGCATTTTTAATGTAATCACAGCAAAAATACGCCGAGGTAATAATAGGAAGTACTTGACGGATCTATAAAAGATACGAGACCCGCACCGTCGCTTACAGCAACTAAGGTTGCTGTATAAGGAGTGGTGGGAATAGATTTTGTATACACCGGATTCAGCGGATTGGAGATATCAAAGACCCTGATTCCGGATGCGCCGTCAGCAGCGTAAAGGTAACCGTTATAGACGGAAATATCATTAATGCTTGATAGCGCGGGTATTGTCATAACGATTGCAGGAGAAGTGGGATTGCTTATATCCAGAACAAGCAAGCCATATGTATGATCGGCAATATACGCGGCATTGCCGGAAAGGACAATACGATCATGTGCCACATTGACCCAACAATTGCTTCCGGCATGTAGAATTGATGGACTTGCAGGATTGGTTACATCTATAGTAGTCAGAGAAGAAAAATTGGTAGGATTGTTACAAGACATAAATATCAAGTTGCCGGACTTAGCCAGTTTACCGTTTGTGGTTATGTTAACAGAGCCCAGAATGCTTGACTGCGGCTGAACCGCTGTATTAATCACATTAAATGTGACTGGATAGTTAAACTGCGATACATATGCGGTATTGCCATCCAGTATGATATCACCCGTATTCATGGATATATAGGATGTCATGACCGGATTTGCCCGATCGGTAATATCGTAAGAATAAAGATTACCGGCATACGGTGATATATCGCACCATCCGTTACAACCAATTGCTGCGCCGATCAGTAATTCATTATTTGATACCGAAACATTCATCATAATGTCGAAAATGCCATCCTGAGCCGCATCGGCGCTTCCAATGGTACTAAAAACCGCGGGACTGGCCGGAGTGCTTACATCAATTATACGTACACTGCCATCAGCGATATAGGCAACACCATTTTGGAATGCAAGTCTGGAAGGGCGGTATGATGAGTAAACCTTCAGGGCGGATATGATTTTCCCATGCTCAATTACGTTTACCACATATGTTTGTGTGGAAGAATCTGCAGCCGTCACAGTATATGTCACCGGCAATGTAAAGTCGTTGGCGGTTGCACCGCTTACCTGAACAGTCGTGCCTACGTTAACACTTACGCCTGTAGTAGTGAATGTTGCCACCAGCGCTGAATAATCCGTGCCGTCCGGCAAGGTAACAGCTATTGTTTTTGCCGTTTCATTGATCGTTCCGGCAACACCGTTTATGGAATATGACGTGATGGCCTTTTCCGGCGATGCCGCCACTGTTACAGTTACTATATAATCCTGTGTCGAGCTATCCGCAGCAATCACTGTATATGTCACGGGAGACGTAAAGTTATGTGCCGTTGTCCCGCTTATCTGAACGGTTGAACCAACTTTGACACTGGCGCCTGTCGTGGTAAATGTTGCCACCAAATTCATTATATATGTGCCGAAAGGCATGGTTACAGCTATGGTCTTGTTCGTTTCATTGATCGTCCCGGCAGATCCATTCAGAGAAAATGCCGTAAAGGCTTTTGCCGATGATAGTGCCACAGTTACCGTTACCGTATAATCTTGTGTAGAAGAATCTGCGGCCGTCACAGTATATGTCACCGGCAATGTAAAGTCGTTGGCCGTCGTTCCGCTTACCTGAACGGTTGAACCAACTTTGACACTGGCGCCGGTTGTAGTAAAGGTTGCCACCAAATTAGTCACAGATGTGCCATAAGGCATAGTTACCCCTATAGTTTTGTTCGTTTCATTGATCGTTCCGGCAACTCCGTTCAGAATAAATGATGTAATGGCTTTTGCCGATGATAGCGCCACAGTTACCGTTACCGTATAATCCTGTGTAGAAGAATCTGCGGCCGTCACAGTATATGTCACCGGCAATGTAAAGTCGTTGGCCGTCGTGCCGCTTACCTGAACGGTTGACCCGACTTTGACGCTGGCGCCTGTCGTGGTAAAGGTTGCCACCATAGCTGTCACATCTGTGCCAAAGGGCATAGCTATTGCTATAGTTTTTGCCGTTTCGTTGATCGTTCCGGAAATACCATTCAGAGAAAATACCGTAATTGATTTTTGTGCTGATGCTGGCTGCGGGACGGGGTCACTGCTACTACTGCATCCGCTAATCAATAGAAATACGCATATAAGAATAATCAGTAATGATACAAATACTCCTCGGGCTTTCATTATCAGACTCCCAAAATTATTTTTACGGCAAACTTAATGGATTTTAAAAAGGTGATAATTATTCTTCATATCTGAAGAATGAAATGCATAATACAAACATTAATCATAATTTCAAGATAAATTTTAATTTAATGAAACGGGAAAAATATAATAAGCATAGAGTTCAGCTTTGTTGATTCTTTCCGATTGAATAGAAAAAAGTTTTAAGTTTTAAGTAATTAAGTAAAGAACGGTGAATAGTGAATAGTGAATAGTGAATAGTGGATAGTGAATGGTGGATGGTGAAGAGTGAAGGGTGAAGCACTTTTGTCACTTCGAACGAATGTGAGAAGTCTTTAAGATTCCTCACACGCCTGTGGCGGTTCGGAATGCAATGTTTTACTGATACATGGTACTATATAAGAAAATAGGGAAATAGGAAATCCGTTGCGCTGATAATCCGTGGAAGGATAAAAACCGGTATGGTCTCCCCGGATTTCCGCCATCCCTGATCGTCTGATTCACAATGCTCATAAAATCCATTTGAAAGGAAAGCCGATGAGAAAAAAAGAATTAAATAACTTGAAATGAGGAAATATAATGTGAGAAGATAACTGCAAATACAAGCGTCGCTTCGCTTTGATCAGCCGGCCTTGTTTCCACCGGAAACGATGGCCGATTTCATCTGGAACTGGCGGCCGATTTCACCAGTATAGTCAATATAGGAAGGTAAAATGAAAAAGATAACTTTTATCATGTCTTTGACGGTTATATCCTTACTGTTATTAAGTTTAATTTCTTATGCGGGAAAAAAGATCGATATAACAGATCTACAGACATCATGTCCCAATGGATTTAGTGTTTTAATGAGTGGTAAAAAAATATTCTGTGAACAGAAAGATCCTAAAATTGCAGATGTTTATTATAAAAGTGCAAAAGATAGAAGTGGTTGTTCTTCCGGATATGAATCAAGTGTATATGGTAATATAAACTGGTGCATTAAAAGGGCGCATTAAAAAGAAAACTTTCAAAGAAATTAAATATTATTCAGTTTCTTCTTTATTCCACCCGGATTCTGCCGGATTAATCGGCAATTGAGTAATGCTCTTTAAATAAGTATTGCCGGTCTTATCCTTCTGCTTTCACAATCCTTTTAATTTTAAGATTTTTCCCGTCTTTAATCTTCTCTTCTCTTACTTGATGGGTGCTTTCGCTTTTTACTTTGAGTGTTTTATTTATTTCTTTTAGAGCCTCTATTATGTCCTCGTCAGAGTTAACCATAATCCTTCTCGGACCTTCTCCCTTTTCCTGCTCTCTGCCCCCCATTGTTCAATTCTCCTTTATATCTTTGAATATTTCTTGATGATATCTTTCATGGTTAATCGTTTTGGTTTTATTCCCTGTTTAAAATCTAATTTAATAACTGCTGTAAAGTCCAAAACTCCTTTTGTCGGCATAATCAAGTCTCTCTTGTCTCGATTATACATTCCCCTTAAAATACTCATCTATTCCTCTTTACTTAAATTGTTCATAAACCAACAATAACCTTCTCCAAATATTTATATCACATTTCGTTATTATTATGTCGTTTTAATTATTTCATATTGAAATGGTGTATGAATCGGGAAAATAAGAAAAACTGCATTAGGCAGAAAGAAATTGTTTTGCTAATATTAACTCCCCGTAAAAAGTTAATATTAGCCCTGCTCATGCCCGCAGGCGGGTGCGTGTGACGATCTTTGCTTTCGTGTCATCGGGCAGATCGTCAAAGTACGCGCAGTATCCGGCCACACGCACGGCCAGCCCCGGAACACCCCAATAATATTCTTCTTGAGTTATGTCCCTAAAACAGGAACTTTATTTTGAACGTTTTTGAAATTTTCTGACCGGTGGCGATGAATATCGCTTGTATTGTGTACGTACCCTCTTCCTGAATAGCCTCACCGGAATAATTCCATGTCATTTGAAACTCTTTAGGAGCGCCTCCCTCAATTTTGACATCCGTCACATATTGTGCAAACATCATGCCCTTGCTCCATTGCCAGATGACCTTTCCCTGAGGGTCTTTGATGAAACAGTCGTATAATTGGGTAGTGGGACACTGCCCTTTCCAGATGCTTCTCCATGGCCACTCAACAAGAAGGCTTATTAATAACTGTTGAGGTGGAGCGGTTGGAGAAACCGGCTTCTTGCTTATCGACAGAACCTCCGCTGTCTCATCGTAGAACGGCCCCTTGATTTTAAGATTCAGTTTCAATTCATGCTTTAAAGGATCCGATTGCACTTGCGTTTTTGTAACTGTCTTACCATTGATAAAAATACTTACCTCTTCATGTGTACTATCAGGAATTTTTACCTGAGATTTCCACGGAACTAAAGCTTCGGCGCAAGGGCCTGACTTTTTTTGTGTTTCTTTTATGAAAACCTGTGCGGATCCAGGATCCTGTATGTATTTGATGTCACCCCCGGGATATTTATCAACGATCTTGGCCTCATAACAAGAATTCGGTAAGTCGCCGGATACTGTAACATTGATAACACCATTCTTTCTTATTGCATCAGCTTTTACATTTAACATAACAGCTCCCTCCTTTTGAATATTAAAGTTTACTGTTCCTGATTTGGTCATCTCATTTTGACCAATAGCTATACTACCGATTCCAAAGACAACCAATGCGATCAAACTAATTATCATAAGTAATCTTGTCTTCATGATATGCCTCCATTATTTAGCTTTTGATTTTGATAAGGGGAGCAAAGATTCCTTACGGTTAAAGATAGGTCACCATAAGGATCCATTAGAATCAATAATCCATGCAGCCCAACTTATCGGCAACTTTTGGAAAGTCCTTTTCATAACTTGCCCCAAAGAAACTTATCGTTGGTTTTTCAAATGTTTTTTAGAAATTTATTAATAGAAAGAGTAGGAATGGTTTTTTCATATCAATAACCATTATGCATGTCAAACGAAAAAAATTCCCTGCGGACATTATTTTTTAATGATTTCCAGTTGAAAAATTGCATTGTGGAGAAAAAAGTAAAAACAACATTAGCAGGAAAGAAATTGTTTTGCTAATATTAACTCCCCGTAAAAAGTTAATATTAGCCCTGCTCATGCCCGCAGGCGGGTGCGGGTGACGATCTCCGCTTTCGTGTCATCGGGCAGATCGTCAAAGTACGCGCAGTATCCGGCCACACGCACGACCAGCCCCGGATACTTGCCCGGATTTCTTCGCGCGTCCTCCATCATTTCCGGATCAAGAACGTTGAGCTGCATCTCCATGCCGCCCTGGGAGAAGAATCCCTTTACGAGCGAAGAAAGGATGTTTATTCCCTTTTCTCCGGCGACGGTTACGGGATCGAAACGGAGATTGAGAGCATAGCCGTTCATGGCGAGATGCGAGTCCACCCTGGCAACGGAGTTGAGCAGCGCCGTCGCGCCCAAGCGGTCTTTGCCGTTGGAAGGTCCCAGGCTGGAGGCAAGGGGTTCCCCGGCAGCTCTCCCGCTGGGGAGCGCCGGTGTCCGTTTCCCGAAGGCCACATGGCACGTTACCGAGTAGAATCCGGGAACGTAATTTCCGCCGCGGACGTTTTTATGTTTGCTCAGGGCGTCGTGGAAAATCTTTGCCGTGAGATTCGCGTAGCCGTCCGGCAGGTCGCTGTCGTTTCCGAATTTCGGCGCGTTTTGCAGTTGGGCTCTCAGAACGGACGCATTTTCAAAGTTGCCGGCCAGCGCTCTGAGCACCTCCTCCATCTTGTACTTTTTCTGCCGGAAGACAACCGTTTCGAGGGCGGCCAGGGAATCGGCCACATCGGCCACTCCCACGCCCTGTACGCCGCTGGAGTTGTATACTGCGCCTCCGGCAGTGACGTCCTTCCCCGATTCAATGCAACCGTCAACAAGCATGGAAGAGAGCGGCGTGGGGTGATAATCGCGGTTTCCCTTCTCCATCATTTGAAGATCGCCGATCATCCGTGCGGCCATGAAATCAACCTGCATCCGAAAAGCCTCTATAACCTGCCCGATATTTATGAAAGACCCGGGATCGGCCGTGGCTGTTCCCAACCGCCATAGTTTCCCGAATCTTTTGCCGCGGTTCAGCGCCAGTTCCAGACACAACGGCAGATTGAAAAGTCCCGCGTCGGTGGAAAAGAAACTCTTTCCCTGCAGGGACGGTTCCACGCATCCGACAATACCGTAGTTTCTTGCTTCCCCCAGCGGAAAACCGTGCGATGTGAGGGCAGAGATGGTGGCCTCGTCGCTGAAAAGCGCCGGGACGCCGTTTCCCTTTCTGGTCACATCGACGACCCGCCGCAGATAGGGTTGGGGGCAATCCTTGTGGACACGCGCCTGATAGTTGGGATCCCGGAGGCCGAACTGTTCCATCACATCCAGGAAGATGTAGGTCAGATCATTTACGGCGTCGTTTCCCTCGCGGTCGATACCGCCGACGATGGCGGCCTGCACAACGAGATAGCCGCCGTGATACTGGCTGGTGCGCTCGGATAGAAGAAATACATGCTCAACAGCCTTGGCGGAAAAAAGTAAAAGCAGTTCTCTTGCCTTGTCCGGTGTTATTCTTCCCGCTTCCAAATCGGCTTTATAATAGGGGTACAGGTACTGGTCTATTCTTCCGAAAGAGATGGCGGAGTTCAGTCCCTCCATATTCGCCGCCATGTGGGTGAACCATAAGGACTGGAGCGCCTCATGAAAGGTCGCGGCGGGTTGCCGGGGAACCTTGCGGCAGATAGCGGCAATCTCTTTCAGCTCCTGCGCCCGCGCTTTGTCCTTTTCCCGCGTGGCTGATTTTTCCGCTTCAGCGGCGAAACGATCAGCGAGGATCAACAGCGCCTCACAGCCGATTCGCGAGGCCGCGTGGAAATCGCCGTTCCTGCCTTCCATCTCTTTTAAGTAACCTTCGACGCCCAGGTTAATCATCTTTTCGTAGTTGGGCAGGAAATGCCCGATACCGCCTGCCTCGTTGACAAGGTAGTAGGTCGCATTGAGCTGTTTGGTCAGATAGCGCAGCATTTTTAGAAAATGCGGAAAAAAGGCCTTGATTGCCATGTTGCGTGTGAGCCAGTAGGGATAGATTTTCAGAAGGAGTTTCAGCCGCTCGGACCAGGGCATCTGAAAAGGCGTTGTCTTTCTCTTGTCTATCCAAAGCAGTTCCCCGCTCATAAAGATGCTTGCCAGCTCCGGCTGAAGTATGGCTGAAATACGTTCACTGCCCATGTTGCCGACGATCAGTTCATCTCTATGTATCCGCACGGTTTTATGCTCGTAAAGGTGCCGGAGCGCCTTAGCCTGCCGGATAATGACGGAGTCCTTCCTGTCGGCATGATGTTTGAAATAATCGGTAATGAGAATGGCCCGCTCCGGGCAGAGCCGTACTCTGGTGTTGAGCAATTCCTTTTTGATGCCTTCGAAACGTGCTGAAGGTTTCTTTTCGTCGGTGACGGTTTCTAAAGCCTGTGCCTGCATAGCATTCCTCCTTTAGGAAGATAGAGGGGTCTATAAATCGGCATGATTGAACTATAAGAAGTCCGATCCTGTATGTCAAGGCAATCTTGTGGCGTAAACGTTGTTTGTTACGGATTGAAAGCTAGCATATTTATGAAGTTTGACGATTTGTCAGAGGAAGGAAGAGGGGGGACATTTTGTTTATTTTTTAAGCATGGTCAATAGTTCATTAGAAAGGCAAAAATTTATAAAATATTGTGTATTGCGAACCGGTAATCGTCAACTCTCAGGGAATGACGCAACTTAGTATGCGCGAGCTTATGATTTCAAGCCGTTATCAACGAGGTTTTTTAGCGATCTGACCGTAACGCGGACTGCTTTAAGAATCAAAGATTTGTTTGAAAAAAAGTTTTAAAATGGCATACTTATTTCTTTTCTGTTCATAATTTACTTTAGCATTCGCCACAAGTCATTATGATTTAACACTTTTTCGCTATGTATATGATATTATAGCTTATTTTATTTGCACAACATTTAAGCAATCTGCAGGAAATCCGCAACAATTGTGCAGTCTAGAAGATTATCCTCATAGTTATCAACAGGCATATCAACAATTGTGTGGATAACAAATCCAAATGCTTAAATCCCAAAAATATAAGTTATCCGGCGACGGAGAAAAAATGCCGGGTAATTGAAGTTCTCCGCGGATTGCCGCGGAGAATCTTCGATTTTTAAGGAACTATATAATCCTGTAAACGCGGGCAAAATCCAAAAGCCGGGCGAAGGGGATGCCCGCTTACAAATTCATCAACAGAAACATCGGCATACAGTTTTAGTCGGTTCAGCGGTTAAGATTTCCTTGACACAACAGACCCCGTTTCCTATACTTCATTTCGCGAAATTGAAGATCCTATTAATAATAATTCTTATCAATAGTATTCCGCAGCATTCCGTGAAATTAAAACAGGGGAGGTGTCCGCATGACAAAGAGTATGGTGTCTATGATGTTTCTATTCCTTTTAATCCTGTCAGGCACGGCGTTTGCCGCTGACACCATTTCACCCCGGGAAGCGATAAAACATATCGGAAAGCAGGCAACCGTATGCGGGACTGTCGTCAGCACACATTTTTCTTCTCAGGCCAAGGGACAGCCCACTTTTCTGAATCTCGACAAGCCTTTTCCGCATCATGTATTTACGGCGGTGATTTTGAGTTCGGATAGAAGCAAGTTCCATAATACTCCCGAAAAGTATTACAGGAATAAAAAAATATGCGTGTCCGGCCTGATCGAACAATACAAAGGAATTCCGGAAATCATTGTGAAGTTTCCCGGCCAGATGAAGGAAAAATAAGAACAAATAACACGTCTTATTTTTCAATTCCGCCAGTTTACTTTGAAACGAGCCACTCCTGAGCTTTTTCCACGTCATCGAATAACGCCAGTTCACGGCCTGAAAAACGGACGACCGCATCCGCCAGCACCCGCCGCACACCTGTCACGCCGATTACCGCCATCTTGCGCACATAAGGCTTTGTACGCTTGGCGCTATTCTTGATTATTGCCACCGCTTCGGTCGAGGCCACCGTATCCCGAACATCAGCTATGCATAACACGGAGTCTGCCGCCTGCTGACAGACGATCGCGTCGACCGCGTCATTTTCCAGCTGTAATGCTTTTATGTCGTTATTAAAGCCCGAGTAATCGGCATAAAGAATTTTTTCTCCTTTATAGAATATCCATTTAGATTGCATCGTTTTCTCCTGAGATAATAGATTTTTATTTTCATTTGTGTAAGAATTTATAGGGAATGCGGTTTAATATGTCAAGGAAATGTTGGCCGTTGCGAAGCCGATTCAGGAATGTCGGGGTCCGGAATCCATAAACTTTAAACCATATGCAATCTTTCAATCAGGAATAAACGCCATTCAAGCTCTGCAAAAAAAACAGCGGTATTGTGCCTTACATACGGAGGCGAAATATTTCATTGACACAGTATATGAATAAGCGCATAATATCAAATACATGAATCCTTATGACCATGATTAAAAAGCATAAAGCAGTCAATGGTTAACTTCCCAATCCCACAGATCATCAAGATGCGCTGGGGACAACCTCATGAAAGATCAATCCAAAACAAAGCAGGCACTGATTCAAGAATCAGTTTCTCGCGAATACGCTGAGACTATCATCAATACCGTGCGAGAACCCTTGATTGTTCTGGATCAGGATTTAAGAGTTGTCACCGCCAGCCGTTCCTTTTATGAAGTTTTCAAGGTAAAACCTGAAGAGACTGTTGGACAGTTCATTTATGACTTGGGTAATAAACAGTGGGATATTCCCGAACTGCGGGAACTGCTGGAAAACGAGGCAAGGCTTTCAGATGCCCAGCAATTGGCAAAGATCGGAAGTTGGGAGTGGAATTTGTTAACCAATCAGGTCTGGTGGTCGGATGAGACCTATCGGATTTTCGGCGTAACGCCGCAGGATTTTGTTCCGAGCTTCGAAGCCAACGGCAAGTTCATTCATCCTGACGATTTCGCCGGATACAGCAAATCATTTGAGCATTCTTTACAAACAGGCGAACCGCTGGATATCGATATCAGGCTGGTTACTAAAGATGGGTTGCTGAAACACTGTCAGGCCAAGGGGAAGCTTATTTATGACGATGCCGATCAACCGGCTCGTTTTATCGGAACGATCATGGACATCACCGAGCGCAAGCAGGAGGAACAGGCGCTGCGCGAGACGGAGGAAAGATTTGCCGCCGCGTTCCATGCGTCGCCGAACCTGATAGCCATCACCCGGATGGCCGATGGCAAGATCATGGATATCAATGAGGGCTACTCGAAACTGCTGGGATATTCACACGACGAATCCATCGGCAAGACCACAGCCGAGCTTTCCATCTGGGCTAATCCAGCGGACCGTGCCACATTCGTCGGCAGTCTGGAAAAATTCGGCGAAGTTACCGATTTCGAGACGACATTACGGCGTAAGGACGGCACTGTGGCCACAGTTCTTGACTCCGGCAGGACCATAGAGCTTCAGGGTGAGAAGTGCCTCCTTTCGGTTGCTCATGACATCACCGAGCACAAACAGTATGAAGAAGAATTGCATCGTTTGAATCGCGAACTGCGAGCTATCAGCAGTTGCAACGAGGTTCTGGTGCGGGCACAAAACGAGCAGGATCTGCTCAAAGATATCTGCCGCATCATTTGCGATGAGGCAGGCTATCGCATGGCCTGGGTGGGATACGTCGAGCACGATGATGAGAAAACCGTGCGTCCTGTGGCCTGGGGCGGATTCGATGACGGGTATGTCGCCAGCGCCAAAGTCAGTTGGGCGGACGATGCAGAACGCGCACAGGGTCCCGGAGGTTCTGCCATCCGGAGCGGTAAAACAGTCTATATTCAGGACTTCACAACTGACCAGCGAGTGGCTCCATGGCGGGAGAGCGCCTTGCAGCGCGGCTATCGTTCCTCGATTGCCCTGCCCCTTAAGGACGATAACGCGAACGTGTTCGGCGTTCTCATGATTTATTCCGTGGAGATCAACTCTTTTACGCTTTACGAAATCAGGATTCTTGAGGAACTGGCAAACGATCTGGCCTTTGGCATCACCGCACTGCGGACGCGGGCAGAGCGGGACCAGACAGAAGTTGCGTTGCGCGAAAGCGAAGAACAATACCGTCTCATTGCTGAAAACACCGCGGATACAATCGCCATATTTGACCTGAATCTCAATCCGACATATATCAGTCCTTCAATAACAAAGTTGCGTGGTTTGACGGTTGAAGAAGCGATGACACAAACGCTGGATCAAATGCTGACCCCCGATTCTCTGCAACTGGCAAGTAAGAATTTCGCCGGTCAAATGGCTTTGGAGTCAAGGCCAACCGTCGATCTAACAAGGACTACATTGATGGAGCTTGAGGAGTATTGTAAAGATGGTTCTACTGTTTGGGTGGAGCTTGCGGCATCATTTCTCAGGGACAGCAATTCCAAACCGACCGGAGTATTAACGGTAACAAGGGACATCACCGAGCGCAAGCAGGCCGAAGAACGACTGAAAGAAACCCTTAGCCGCCTCAGGAAATCGATTGATACGACTATTCAGGTATTAGTGTCCGCCGTAGAGTTCAGAGATCCCTATACGGCCGGTCATCAGTTACGTGTTGCGGATCTTGCCAGGGCCATCGCCTCGGAAATGAGGTTGCCTCAGGAGCAAATCGATGGAATCCGCATGGCAGGTTCCATCCACGATATCGGGAAATTATCCATACCTGCGGAGATATTGTCCAAACCGACCAAGCTGACAAACATCGAATTTTCCCTGATTAAAGAGCACCCTCAAAGCGGGTATGAAATGCTGAAGGATGTGGAATCCCCCTGGCCGCTGGCAGAGATTGTCTACCAACATCACGAAAGGATGGACGGATCAGGTTACCCGCGAAATCTGAAAGGGGATGAAATTATCCTGGAAGCCCGCATTATGGCTGTGGCCGACGTTGTGGAAGCCATGGCCTCGCACCGTCCCTATCGTCCGGCCATAGGCATCGATGTCGCCATGGAAGAAATCGAGAAAAATAAGGGAATTCTTTATGATGCTGCTGTCGCAAACGCCTGCCTGAGATTATTCCGGGAGAAAGGCTATCAGCTTAAGTAAGATGGAAAAACCAAATCGAGGCGGACAAGAGGTGGACAATATGAACATTCAGAATATTCGGACGGCGCAATCGTGCGCACTGGATGCTCGTCAGGCGGTGGCGGAATTTCACGCGAAGGTGGTTCAGCCGAACATGGAGTTGGTTGTCTTTTTCTGCTCCAGCGAATATGATCTCGATGTGCTGGCTGCGGAAATGAACCGCCTGTTTGCCGGAATCCAAGTGGTGGGCTGCACCACGGCCGGAGAAATCGGGCCGGCCGGTTATCATCAACATAGCCTGTCGGGAGCGAGCTTTCCCGCCGGCAGTTGCGTGGCTGTCAGCGGACGGCTGGATCGTTTAAACCAGTTCAATATTCCGAGAGGGCATGACTTTGCCCAAGCCCTGTTGCAGCGGCTTGAAAGCAAAGTTCCACAAGCAGGCCCTGATAACAGTTTCGCCTTTATGCTGATTGACGGTTTGTCCATTCGTGAAGAACCTGTGGCCCATGCGTTGCAATATGCGTTGGGCAAGATACCGCTGATCGGCGGTTCAGCGGGTGATGACCAGAAATTTGAAAAGGCCTTTATTTTCAGCGATGGCAGCTTCCTTTCCGATAGCGCTGCACTGATCCTGATTAACACTTCCCTGCCTTTCAGAATATTCAAAACCCAGCATTTTGTTCCCACCGATAAACGGCTGGTCGTCACGGAAGCCGATACCGCCAAACGCATTGTTACGGAGATCAACGGTCTGCCTGCCGCTGAAGAATACGCCCAGCTGGCGGGTGTTGACGTGCATGATCTCAATCCCATGCGTTTCGCGGCATCGCCCGTTGTGGTGATGATAGACGGCACGTACTATGTGCGCTCCATCCAGAAAGCCAATCCCGACGGCAGCCTGACTTTCTTTTGCGCCATTGAGGAGGGGCTGGTGCTCAGGATAGCGCACGGCCTGGATCTGGTGAATAACCTGGAGCAGACTTTCGACAAAATCCGGGAAGAGATCGGGCAGCCTCAACTCGTCTTCGGCTGCGATTGCATTCTGCGGAATCTGGAAATAATCCAGAACGGATTGAATGATCGCGTCGAAGAGATTTTCCAGCGTAACAATACCATCGGTTTTAGCAGCTACGGCGAACAGTTCCACGGTGTACACATCAACCAGACACTCACGGGAATCGCTATCGGTACTGCCCCGGAAACAATTCGGAAGGTGCGCGATGTCTGAACAAGGAAAGCCGGTTTCCGGCGCGAACGAACAGGCTTTGCAGGCCGAAATCGCACGTCTGAACAAGATCATCCAGACCCTGATGAATCGTGCCGAACGCAACGCAAGCATTCAGGGGTCTGATTTCAACCTGTTCCAGACAGCGGTTACTCTTGAAGATCAGGTGCGTCAACGGACCGTGGAACTGGAGGAGGCACGGCTTGAAACCGAAAAAGTCACCCGGGCATTGCGTGAAAGAGAAAATAATCACCGCCTGCTCCTCGAAAACTCTCCCGTAAGCATTCACGAGATAGACATGGATGGCAGGATAATCTCAATGAGCCGGGCGGGTATTCTCATGCATGGGTTCAAAGATGAAAGCAATGTAAAAGGGTCTTTATATCTGGACGGAGTCAGCGCTGCCGACCGGGAACGCATAGGGGGCCTGCTCACCAGGGCCTATGCCGGGGAAACCAGCCATTTCGAGTTTAAGGCCAGCGGGCCGCGCGAACCGATTTTTAAAGCGAGTTTTGTTCCCATCAGGAACAAAAATGGCAGCGTTGAAAAACTGATGGGGATAACGGAGGACATCACCGAACGCAAAAAGGCGGAGGAGCAGATACAATATCTGGCGACCCACGATTTGCTGACTGACCTTCCCAGTTTGAGATTTGCCAAGGACCGGCTGTCCGTGGCTCTTAGCATGGCTCGCCGGTATAAGAAAGCGGTGGCCGTGATGTTTATCGATCTGGATGGTTTCAAAGACGTCAATGACACGCTTGGCCATGATGCCGGTGATTATGTTCTCCAGCAAGTGGCTAAACTTTTGCTTTCATGCGTTCGCGAAACCGACACGGTTACTCGTGTCGGAGGAGACGAATTTTTAATCATCGCAACCGAAATCAACGCCCCGGAGAATGTCGCGCAGATTGCCAGAAAGGTAATTTACCTGGTATCCCAACCGATTATTTTCAATGGGAGACAGGCGGTGGTCAGCGCAAGCATCGGAATCGCGCTTTTCCCCGACGACGGTCAGGATATGGATCAGCTGATCAAGAAGTCCGATGAAGCCATGTATAGAGTGAAAAAAGCAGGCAAGAACGGATTCTGCTTTATAAGTGATCAGGAAATAATCAAATGATACATGCCTATATGCGGGCTGATTTTCCACGCCGATTTTCCGGACAAAATTCACATCCGGCATATCATTTATTTTCTTGAATTATTTTATTTTTCGTTTATGATCTGACCCATGACAGAAAAACATATTCCAAATCCGCGAATTGAAGAACGGGCAAAATCCGGTCCCCACCTTACAAAAAATGAACATATTGGATTCAACGGCCGTATAGCAGTCCTGATAACTAACGCGGTAAGCACGATGTGGTGTGCCTACCTTTTTGCGATCATAGCTTTAATAAGTCTTCCCGCTGCCATTGCCGGAGGAACAGCCGCTCTCGTATCATGGATAGCGCAAACATTTTTACAGTTAGTTCTTCTCTCCGTTATTATGGTCGGTCAAAAGGTGGCTGCGCAAGCTTCTGATAAGCAGGCAATGCAGACCTATAAAGACGCCGAAGCCCTTTTAAAGATTCAGGATGAAGTTCACAAATTGGTTAAAATTAATAATGAATTAACACAAGAGATTCACGGCATTCTGACCAAAAACTCAAAATAAAATATTAACGCAGTCCGGGTCTTCAGACCCGCAAAACAGGCGAGCCTGAAGGTTCGCACTACGCGACACTTCCGCCTGAGTAGTCATTGAGGAGAGCCTTGGGAGCCGTGGCAATCCCGTAAAATATGAGATTACCACGCCGCATGAGGTGCGGCCCGCAATGACAGGGGATGTAAAAATTAATTGTCTTGATTTATAAGAAAAAATCATTTAAAAAGTTTCATGTCTGAAATATACCGCATAGCCGCCGTAAATGATCCGCATCACATTACAAAACGCGGCGTCCGATTCATGAATATATTGAACAGCGACAATGATGAAAGCGGTTGAATCAAGTGTTATGTTTCACGAATTATAGAATTATAATTATCGATGGAGGCGCATATGCTCGGCGTTAAAGTGCAGACCTATAAGGAAAACATGATTGTTGTAATTGTGTGTATGCTGATTGCTCTGGGTTTTCTGTGGTATGTCTTTTCCATCAATGACGGAATGAATGGCAATTTCTTTTGGATTTACGCATTGGCATTCGTATTGATTGTTTTCATTTTATATTTGATTTTCAGCTTTGAGATTACGGTTTACGACAATGGCATTTCAACGAAAACTTTCTTTGTCACGAAGGAAATGCTTTGGGAAGACATTACACGCTTCACATATGGCACGACCATACACTATTCGCGTTATTCTTACACAATAACCTGTCATATACGGTTGGAGAATAAACAGGGGCAAAAAATTAAAATAACAAATGAAGTCGATGACGTGAAGAAAATTGCTAAACTGATCATTCAATATACATTGTCTCCGCTATGCCATAAGGCAACAGATCAATATATGAGCGGCGCCGAAGTGGACTTCGGATTGATTAAGTTGAGCCAATCCAGAGGATTAAAGTCGAAAGGTTTGTTCAGAACCATTGAAGTGCCGCTTGATCAGGTGATTGATTACCGCATAGAAAAAGGTCAATTTTATTTATTTCGACAGCATAAAAAGTCTGCCGCCATATCGGCGTCTATCAGAAGGATACCCAATGTTTTCGCTTTGCTGGCAATGCTTGATTCCATCCTTCAGCGCAATACATCCGCCGGCTGAACGCTTGGTCGTTTCATAGAATTCAACCCGGTCATTTCATTTATCAGTTGAGATATTCACGGCAATAGGGTTTTGAAATATCAGTTTCTTTCTGCATTCTTCAACACCTTACTAACCGTTGTATAGTGAATCCCCAAATATTCCGAAATCTCGTTCAATCTTGTTAAACATTTCTTTTATTACATCGGTCAAATGAGTTCGCTTTATAAGATGATCTTACCCTGGAGAAAATGCTGGACATTTACCAAAAAGCTCTGGTAGGTATTCGCAGGGAGATCGAATCCGGCAATAGAGCGAAGTCTAAAAGAGATTATTATTCAGGCAGCAAAGAAATTGTACAGCAACAAAAACAATAAAATCTCCCGCTGATTGCGGCATCGAAACGTCCGGTTGTTTTTTTAACTTGTGCCGTTATCCGCACTGACTTCTGACTTAAAACCAGTTTCCAGAATTTCACAATTGACGGATTTTAAAGCTCCGGCGGCTGCCCCCGGTCAACAGGGGCAAAGCGTCTGCGGCGTTAATGATGTCTGTAAAAAAATGCTTATGCCGGGGGTATGAGCACAAAATATTATTGACCTGATAAGGAGAGAAACATGTTTAAACTAAAACGCGTCGGAAAGCGGAGTGCCGCCGGATCGGGCGGAAAAGCAAAACATTTCATGGCTGTGGTCATCTGTTTATGCTTGCTAGCCACGGGCATAAACGTTAATGCCGCCACGGACAGCTACTACGCAGGCTATGGCAGTTCTACCAACGGGGATTACAGCGTCGCCGTCGGCAATTACAGCAGCGGCAACATGGATTACAGCACCGCCCTCGGCTATTACGGCTATGCCTTAGGCGAGTACAGCACCGCCATCGGTGCGAACAGCGACGCCGCCGGCACATACAGCACCGCCCTGGGCGCACAAAGCAGCGCCAGCATGAATGCCAGTACTGCCGTCGGCTTTCACAGCAGCGCCAGCGGCACAGCCAGCACCGCCCTCGGTTATGATAGCAGCGCCGGCATGGATTCCAGCACCGCCATCGGTTATAACAGCAGCGCCAGCGGCACAGAAAGCACCGCTCTCGGCTATCACAGCAGCGCCAGCGGTACAGGCAGCATCGCCATGGGCGGACACAGCAGCGCCAGCATGGATTATAGCATTGCTCTTGGCTATTACAGCAGCGCCAGCAAGGATTACAGCACCGCTCTCGGCTATTACAGCAGCGCCAGCAAGGATTACAGCACCGCTCTCGGTTATTACAGCAGCGCCAGCGGCACAGATAGCACCGCCCTGGGCGCAAACAGCAATGCCAGCATGGATTACAGCACCGCCCTCGGCTCATACAGCGCCAGCGGCAAAGAAAGCACCGCCATCGGTTATAACAGCAGCGCCAGCGGCACAACCAGCACCGCCATTGGCTATTACAGCAGCGCCATCGGCACAGCCAGCGTCGCCCTGGGCGCAAACAGCAATGCCTACGGCAAAGACAGTACCGCCATCGGCTCTGGCAGCACCGCCGGCACCTTTGCAAGCGGCGTCTATGGCGGCGATTACAGCACCGCCCTGGGCGTAAATAGCAGCGCCAGCGGCTATTACAGCACCGCCCTCGGCGTAAACAGCAGCGCCAGCGGCACAACCAGCACCGCCCTCGGCTATGATAGCAGCGCCATCGGCAAAGAAAGCACCGCCCTGGGCGAACACAGCAATGCCTACGGCAAAGACAGTACCGCCATCGGCTCTGGCAGCACCGCCGGCACCTTTGCAAGCGGCGTCTATGGTGGCGATTACAGCACCGCCCTGGGCTATTCCAGCAGCGCCAGCGGCACAGAAAGCACCGCCATCGGTTATCACAGTAGCGCCAGCATGGATTATAGCACCGCTCTCGGCTATTACAGCAGCGCCAGCGGCACAGGCAGCACTGCCCTCGGCTATTACAGCAATGCCAGCAAGGATTACAGCACCGCTCTCGGCTATTACAGCAGCGCCAGCGGCTCATACAGCACCGCCCTCGGCTATGGCAGCAATGCCAGCAAGGATTACAGCACCGCCATCGGTTATGATAGCGACGCCGTCGGCGCATACAGTACCGCCCTGGGCTATTCCAGCAGCGCCAGCAACGATTCCAGCACGGCCCTCGGCTATTACAGCAGCGCCAGCGGCTATTACAGCAGCGCCCTGGGCGCAAACAGCAATGCCTACGGCATAGAAAGTACCGCCATCGGCGCAAACAGCACCGCCGGCACCTTTGCAAGCGGCGTCTATGGCGGCGATTACAGCACCGCCATCGGCTCAAACAGCAGCGCCATCGGCTCATACAGCACTGCCCTCGGCTATTACAGCAGCGCCAGCGGCACAGGCAGCATTGCCCTCGGTGATTACAGCAGCGCCAACATGGATTACAGCACCGCCCTCGGCTCAAACAGCACCGCCAGCGGCACAGGCAGCATTGCCCTTGGCTCATACAGCAGCGTCAGCGGCTCATACAGCACTGCCCTCGGCTATTACAGTAGCGCCAGCGGCACAGGCAGCATTGCCCTCGGTGATTACAGCAGCGCCAACATGGATTACAGCACCGCCCTCGGCTCAAACAGCACCGCCAGCGGCACAGGCAGCACCGCCCTTGG
>JBEKJX010000014.1:0-22161 GCA_050011015.1 Smithella sp. | reverse complement strand
TAGTTCCTCGGGAGTGCCCTGAAAAACGATGGATTTATCATAAAGAGCAAGAATCCGGTTGGATATAAAATAAACATCCGGGATTTCGTGACTGACCATGATCGCCGTAAAATTAAATTTTCGCTGGTACTGGGCAATCATGCTCAGGATAGCGTTTTTCCGGACGGGATCCTGGCCGGTCGTGGGTTCGTCAAACAAAACTATTTGCGGATCGGTGATCAACGCGCGTGCCAGCGCCGCCCTTTTTTGCATGCCTCCGGACAGTTCCGATGGATATTTGTGAATAGCATCGGTAAGCTCCGCCAGTTCGACTCTCGCCATAACCCTGAGGTTAATTTCCGCTTTTTTCAAATTTGTCGTCTCCCTCAGAGGCAGGGCGATGTTATCATAAACAGTCAGAGAATCAAACAGAGCATTGCCCTGAAACATGTAACTTATTTGACGCATGGAAGATGATATTTCGGATTTCTTCATTTCGGATAAAGACTTGCCGCGAAAGAGAATCGTCCCTTCATCGGGATGAAGCAGACCGATGATATGCTTAAGCAGAACGCTTTTCCCCGAACCGGAGAGACCAATAATAGTGGTAACCTGCCCTTCGTATATTTGCAAGTTCACGTTCTCCAGAACCGTGTGCGATCCGAAGCGCTTGGTTATATTTTTGAATTCAATCAATGGAGTTGTGTTCATAAATTTCTCTATATCAAAAGCAGTGAGGTCACCACATAATCCGAAACAAGAATCAACACGCAAGATGTCACAACGGCAGAAGTCGTCGCGAAACCCACGGCCTTGGCACCATGGCTATCCTTGCGTATGTGCACAAAATATCCCTGATAACAGCAGACGGTGGCAACAATAACCGCAAATACTATTGCCTTGATAAAACCGTCAGTGAGGTCATTCATATCCACGTTGGCTTTAATGCTGTGGGAATAAACTCCGGCATTCAATCCCAAAAGCATGACGCCGCTAATATACCCTCCGATAATGCCGATAAAGTCAAACACAGCCGTGAGCAGTGGAAAGCTGATGATCGAAGCGATAATTCTCGGGCTGATGAGATAGCGGAACGGATCAATACGCATGGTATGCAGAGCGTCGATCTGCTCCGAAATGCGCTGAATGCCTACTTCAGCCGTGATGGCGGATCCTGCTCTGGCCGTAATCATAATCGCCGTGAGAACAGGCCCCAGTTCCCTGATCAGGGAAAGAGAGACCAGCGCACCCAGTCCGCCCACTGCGCCGAACTTACTCAGAGCATGGTATGATTGCAAACCCAAAACCATGCCGGTAAACAGGCCCACCAGAATAATAATCGTTGTGGAACTGGCTCCAATATAATAGATTTGCTCTATAACCTTGGGAAACTGTTTGGGCCGAAATGTTTTCCAAAGTGCCATGACAAGGAAAATCATTGCCGTGCCCAAAACGTTAATCCAGCCGATTACCGCTTGCCCGATAAAGGCGAAATACTTTATCAGCAATGTACCCTGCTTATATTTTTCTTCGTTTTCAGAGTTGTTCTGATCGTTATCATCAAAACCCATGAACAGATTTCCCCTTGTTGGCCTTTAGTGCCAAAACTATCATTGCTAAATATTCGATAATGATCTTTCTAAATTTCCTTATTCGTATATTATTTACCGGTGGACGGACAGACTTAAATTTCCGCATCCGATTGGTTTTAGAATATTTCGAACTGAAATTTTACATATTTATTGAAATTCGTCAATCGTTTCCTAAATTATTTCCGTTAAAATTTCTTTTATGATTTCAGCAACTTCTTGCGGTTTCTGCATGGGAATTAAGTGTCCGGCGTCAGGCACCGACCTGTATCTTCCATCTCTTAACAAAGATACCGCCTTCGGCAAATCGACAAATTCTTTGTTAGCGCTTTTTTCTCCTTCCACAATAAGAACCGGACAAGTTAGTTTTTCAATCAGCGGCCAGGGATTAGTGCTCTTGCCTCCCATAAACATCGCAGCTTCATTTCTAGGAGAACAGGCAAGTTTTAACTCTCCCTCCTGTTGTTTTTCCATACCATATTTAAGATAAAATTGAAGAATCTGTTCGTCCCAGCCAGCAAAAAGTGATTTTGATTTTAGATATTCCAGTGCCGTGTTCTCATCTTTCCAGCTACTTTTTCTTTTTATCGATTGAGAAGCGAGAGGATGATCTTTCAACTGGATATCCATCGAGTAAAATTCTTCCGGCAGGAAAATGGGTTCAATCAGAATCATGGCACGCGGCTGCATGCCAAACAAAGCTGCCGCAATGGTGAGCACTGTTGCGCCCATCGAATGCCCGACAGCCAGATGATTTCTGATGTTTTGCGACTGGCAGAGACTAAATAAATCTCTGGCGATAACATCCCAGGCCAGACCGCCCTTTTCGGGATCGCAATCGCGATAATTACAAATATACGGCACCCAGACCTGATGTGGCGGCGTCAAATCCTCTATTATCGAATGCCATAGCCAGGGCAAAAAACCGGTGGCATGAGCAAAAAGAATTTGCGGAGTTCCCCCTTCATAATAAAGGTACGGTAATTCCGCGCCGCCAACGTCCTGCATTTTTAACGGAGGTATTTTTCTTTTAATGGTATTTTGATTAATCTCTTGCGACATAATGGATAAACCGCATCCGGAAAAAAAGCCGTCCGGCTGAATTCCCGGCATATATTTTTTTATAGCAAAAAAAACCGTTTTAAAAAATAAATACAGCCACAGCAATAACCGTGGTGAATTTATTATCTTTACAAATCGTGGATTGAGTCACATTAAGAGTTCGGACTATCTTGCCGCTGATTTTAAAAATTTCCTTTTTTTCATCCCAGCTTTCATCAACATCGAAATCAATACCCAAAGTCGAAGCCAACATTGCCGCGGCCAGATCTTCCGCGTAATCTCCCGCCTGCTTTTCGTTCTGGCCGTATGCATGATGTTCGCTGATGTAACCATAGGATGATTTGTCGGCAGGAATGGCGCAGCCAACCGATGCCGCCATAAGTCTTTTGGTTTCGTTGGTGCAACAACGACTCATGACACAATAAGTAATGGCACCGGGTGTTAACTGCTTCAGCCCCTGCGTTTTGGAAATCATTTTACAACGCGGCGGGAATATGCTGGACACCTGCACCAGATTGCATTTTTCTATTCCGGCATCACGCAGGGCGCGCTCAAAGGAATGCAATTCATCTTTGTGCGTGCCGACTCCTTTGGTAAAAAATATTTTTTTGGGCACAAAGCTATCCATTGTTTATCTCCTTGTTTTTTCGTGAAGAGGAAAAGACTGTATTTTTTAAAACCGGTTTCCGACCGGCTCTTAAATTCCCCAAGAACCTCCATAACTAAATATATTTGTAACTTATATCAGTGTTCAACTTCTTATGCCACAAAATTATTTATAAAATACTTAAGCAAATATTAATCGTTTAATCTTGCTCTAAATATAAAAAAAGACTATAAAAGACCGTAAATTTAAATGAAGGCGTTTCCCATGAGAATAAAATATTTTTGTTTTATTTTAATACCCCTGATGCTCTGGGGTTGTTTGCAGCAGCCAGAAACGATAAAAGATGTAAGGGATTTGCCTCAAGATCATACAGCCTACGTAAACAACACTCCTCAGGAAAAAAATATTATTCCATCGGAAGCTCAAGCTAAAAGCAATGAAGATTACAACACAACTTACTTTTCCGTTTGGCATATTCTTCAGCCTGCTCATTCTTCACCCGAAAAATTATCTTTGATTTTTAAAAAATTCGCCGCGAATCCCGGCTATGGTGAAAACAAAAAAAAACATTCCGCGGCCTGGTTAAAAAAGCTTCAGCAAAACGCTTCCCTGGATAATTATCCCAACGCTCTACAACCCGCGATCACAACGAGAAATACAAATCTTCGCATGCTTCCCACTCAAGGCCCTCACTTTTATAGTTCTGAAGGAGACATCGCCGGTTGGCCGTTTGATAATCTGCAAATATCTTCTGTGACCGCAAATACTCCTATTATTATATTTCATCTCAGCGCAGACAAATCATGGGCGCTGGTGGAAACCAGCTTCGCTTTCGGATGGATGCCCGTTGAGGATTACGCGCGTGTGGATGACAATTTTATTAAAATGTGGGAATCAGGCCGTTACGCAGTTATTATCAAGGATAAAGCTTCTATTTTCGATGCCGATGGCAATTTCAGCCTCAGAACATCCATCGGACAAATTTTCCCTTTAGTTAATGAAACGGCGGATCAATTGGAAATACTTACCGCCACGGCGGATAAAAACAATTGGGCGGTAATTAAGCACAGCTTAGTCTCCCGTCAGGTGATCACGCCCAAACCCCTGCTTTTCACATATATCAATGCCGTGAAAATCGCCAACGAATTAATTGACGAACCATATGGCTGGGGCGGGCTTTATGGAAATCGTGATTGTTCTTCAATGACCAGAGATTTTTTCGCTCCTTTTGGCATATGGCTGCCCAGACATTCCGAAGATCAGGCAAAAAAGGCTGGAGCCTATATCAATCTGCAGAATCTTGATCCTGATCAAAAAGAAAAAATCATCCTGGAGCAGGGAATTCCCTATTTGAGCCTCCTTTGGCGCAAAGGCCATATCATGCTTTATATTGGCGAGCAGAATGGACGGGCGCTCATTTTTCATAATGTCTGGGGCCTGAAAACAATAGACTTTACCGGCAAGGAAGGCAGAAAAATCATCGGGAAAGCTGTAATCACAACATTATACCCTGGAGCTGAATTATATAGTCTTGATCCACGGGATGGCTTATTAATAAAAACCATTTCAGGGATGACCGTGCTGATGCCTGAAAAGCAAAGCCCACAAACACGGCAAAATGATTTGATTTCTCAGGAACACGACCATTAGGACTCATTATGCATAAATATAAAATTATTCTCGAATACGATGGAACCAATTACCGCGGATGGCAATCACAAAAAAACGCTAAAAGCATTCAAGATACTTTAATAACTGCGGCGCAAAAGTTTTTAGGCGGACCGGTAAAAGTTCAGGGCGCCGGAAGAACTGACGCCGGAGTGCATGCTTTGGCGCAAACCGCCCATCTGGAATCTTCCAGAAATGTTCATCCGGAAGCTCTACGCATTGGGATCAATGATCACTTGCCTGCAAGCATTAATTTATTACAGGTGGAAAACGTTTTGCCGCTATTCCACGCCCGTCATCACGCACTTAGCCGAAGTTATCTATATCTAATTTCAAAAAGGCGCTCCGCTTTCGGCAAACGGTATGTCTGGTGGATAAAAGACAAACTTGATTGCAACAAAATGAAGCAAACGCTTGGCATTTTTCAGGGATTCCACGATTTTGCTTCTTTTGCCGATAAAAGAATGGACAAAGACGCTTCAACAAAAGTTAACATTGAAGGATTGTGGTTACAGGAATTTGACGACATAATCGCTTTGCGCATTGTCGGCTCTCATTTTCTCTGGAAAATGGTGCGGCGCATAACAGGTGTAACTGTAGAAGTTGGCCGTAACAACTTCACCAAACGCGATGTCGAACAAATGCTCATTTCTTACTCAGAAATACCTGCCAGATTCACCGCCCCGCCCTCCGGTCTTTTTCTGGAAAAGGTATTATATGAGGGCAACAAACTGCCGGAGATTAAACCGCCAATTTCTTTGTCTTAACAAATAAATTTAAAAAAAATCCGAATATTAACTTTCACAGGGTTCGATGTGAATGGTAATGAGGCAATCAGGAAATTTTTTCTTGATATTCTGTTCCAATATTTTAGTAATGTTATGAGAATCAAGCACGGTCATTTGCCGGGCGACGGTAATATGAAATTCTATAAAACGAACATGGCCGGCTCTGCGCGTCCGCAACTGGTGAAAGCCTTTAATTGCCGGTTGATGAATGATTATATCGCGGATATAATCTTCTTCTTCCGGCGGCAGTTTAACATCGATTAAGTCACGAATAGAATTAACAGTCAGATTATAAGCGGCGCGTAAAATAAGAGCAGCGACAAACATGGCGGTCATGGGATCAATCCAGTTAATATTTCTTGCGGGAAAAAACTCATGACCCATCCAAATTATCCCCAGGCCGGCCATGACACCAGCTGAAGTATAAACATCCGTGCGCAAATGCCAGGCGTCAGCCTGCAGGGCAATGGAATCCGCTTGTTTCGCTACCTGGAAAAGCTTTCGCGAAACAATATAATTAACAACAGAGGAAAATAACATGACCGTGACGCCCCAACCGGCATGTTCTATGACCTGTGAGAAGAGTAATTTCTTCAGCGCTTCAAATAAGATCCAGAATGCTGCGATAAAAATAAGTAAAGCTTCCACAAACCCGGATATATTTTCTATTTTCCCGTGGCCGAAAGGATGACGGTCATCAGCAGGAACACTTGATGTTTTAACACAAAACATGGCGATAACGGCCGCAAGCAAATCCATTCCCGAATGCATCGCTTCCGATATTATCGAAACGGACCCTGTGAGAAGGCCGACAATGATTTTGAATAAAACCAAAGAAGAATTGGAAGCAACTGATAACATTGCTACTCTTTCTTTGCGCTGCTGTATATTCGTCACATCAGTTCTCCAAATTTCTTGTTTACTTATTACACCGGCAGCTCAATAGAACCATTCTGGTTATTGATTTGCCGTAAATGCGATGTGGCATATCAATGGTTATGTTTAATTGCCGGAGTAATAATTATTATATATCATAGACATGACCAATTTTAAACTCTTAAAGATCATGGATTCTCTTTGCAAGCGGATAAATTTGTGATAGGAAACACGTCTTGATTTTTTTGTACATCATTAAATATATGAATAAAAAACTTCTTTCCCCTTTAAAAAACACTTCGGCAAAAGACTGGCTGGACTGGCGCTGGCAATTTAAAAACCGGGTAACCCGCATAGAAACCCTGGAACATCTTCTTGGGATGACGGATTTGCATAAGGATAAGTTAAAAGCGGTAATATCTGTTTATCCTCTGGCGATAACTCCTTATTATTTATCACTCCTGCAAAGCAATAACATTAACAACCCGATTCTAGCTCAATGTGTTCCCGATTTGCAGGAAATTTCCTGCCCGGATACGGCGGCAAAAGACCCCCTGGAAGAAGATTCCCACATGCCGGTGCCCAAGCTGGTTCATCGCTATCCCGATCGCTGCCTTGCCATCGTTACCGAAACCTGCGCCACTTACTGCCGGCACTGTAATCGCAAGCGTCTATGGTCACGGCCAAATCCTATAAGTTTAAAAACACGCTTTCAGAAAATGATCAGCTATCTTGCTCAATCGCCGCAAATCAGGGAGGTAATTATTTCCGGCGGTGATCCGTTGATTCTCGATGATCATATTTTAGAAAATCTTTTGTCTTCGCTGCGAGCCATCCCGCACATTGAAATTTTGCGAGTCGGCAGCCGCGTTCCTGTTGTTATGCCTATGCGTATTACGAAAGAACTTTGCCGGATGCTCAAACGCTACCGGCCTTTATGGTTTAATACTCAGTTTAATCATCCCGAAGAAATCACGCCGGAATCTACGCGCGCCTGCAATATGCTGCAGGAAGCGGGAATCCCCGTTTCCAACCAATCGGTTTTATTGAAAGGTATCAATGATTCCCCGGAACTTATGAGAAAGTTGCTCTATGGTTTGCAAAAAATATCTGTCCGTCCGTATTATCTTTTTCACTGCGATCCGGCTAAAGGCTGCGCACACTTTCGCACTGATCCTAAAACGAGCATCGCCCTGATGGAAAAAATATGGCAGCAATGTTCCGGACTTTGTTTGCCGCAATATGTTCTGGACGTACCCGGGAGCTCGGGCAAGATACCTTTAAATGTGATGTCCGAAACCATTAAAAATGATTTAAAACAACATCAATATTTTTTTGACAAGTTCAAATAAATAGAATAGAAAAGCCAAAGAGCAAAACGCTCAATTTTGTTACACTAAGCAAGCAAGGAGATATTTTTATGATAATACCAGCCAGTGAATTAAGAAAAGGAATAAGGCTGAAAATTGATAACGAACCGTATGTTATCACTGAATTTAATTTTGTCAAACCGGGCAAGGGACAGGCTTTGTACCGCACCAAGCTCAAAAACATGGTCACCGGCAGTCAGTTTGAGCGCTCCTTCCGTTCCGTTGATACCTTTGAAACCGCTGATTTGCGTGAAAAGAAAATGCAGTATCTCTACAAAGAAGGGGATAAGTACTGCTTCATGGACAATGAAAACTACGAGCAGATCTATTTAACCGAAGCTCAGGTCGGTGACGCCGTGAATTTCCTGATCGATAACATTGAAGTGGAAATTCTGCTTTTTGAAGACAATCCCATTGGCATAAGCCTGCCTAATTTTGTTGAACTGGTCGTGACGGAAGCCGAACCATGGGCCAAAGGAGACACTGCGGCCGGCTCAACAAAACCCGTCAAGGTGCAGACCGGCTATACGATTCTGGTGCCGACCTTTGTTACCGAAGGAGAAAAAATCAGGATAGACACTCGCACGGGAGAATACCTGACCAGAGTTAAAAGTTGAAAGTGTTCCAAAATGCTCATATGCTGCGTTACGTTTCCGCCTGTCTCAGCCATCGCGTGGACAGGCTGATTGTGATCAACGGTATTTCATCCCACTCCCTATGCTTTGCGCGTCTTGCCTCTGAAATATTTTGAGAAGCTGAATAAAAACATGAGCGAATTTTATCAAGACGATCATTTCTATCTGGCGCGCAAGTCGCAGACTCTGCAGACGCGTGCAAGACTAATTCAAAACATTCGTCTTTTTTTTATCCATCATGGATTTTTGGAAGTGGAAACCCCTTTGAGAATCCCCTCGCCCGCGCCGGAGGAAAATATTGAAGCATTGCCTTCGGGAAACTGGTTTTTACAGACATCGCCGGAAATATGCATGAAACGGCTGCTGGCGGCAGATTATACGCGCATTTTTCAAATCAGTAAATGTTTCCGCGCCGCCGAAAGAGGCAATAAGCACCTGCCGGAATTCACCATGCTGGAGTGGTATGTCACGCAATTCGACTATCATCAATTAATGGATCAATGTGAGGAGATGATTCAAACTGTAGCCGGGGATATGGGTATTGCCAGGGAATTTATGTGGCAAAACAAAAAAATTAATCTGGCTTTGTCCTGGGAGAGAATCTCTGTCGCGGACGCCTTTTTAAAATACGCGCCGGTTACTCTGGAAGAAGCTCTGGCTCAAAATGAATTTGATCAAATTTTGGTTGATTACATAGAACCACGACTGGGTATCAGCAGGCCGGTTTTTCTTTATGACTATCCGGCAGGGCTTGCGTCTCTGGCCAGATTAAAAGAAAATAATCCGGCCATCAGCGAACGATTTGAACTTTATATAGGCGGGCTGGAAATAGCCAATGGTTTTTCGGAACTGACCGATGCGCGTGAACAGAAACAGCGCTTTGAAGAAGCTCTGAAAACACGCGCCGCGAAAAACTGGGCGCGATACACAATGCCGGAAAGATTCCTCCTTTCGCTTGACGCTCTGCCGCCTTGCGCCGGCATTGCTCTGGGTATTGACCGGCTGGTTATGATCCTTGCAGACAGAGAAAAGATAGATGATGTTGTTGCTTTTACGCCGGAAGACCTGTTATAAATTACTCTTATATTGTATCACAGACACATCTTCATTAATCGCTTGCTCACAGATGAGCGGATGCAGACGAAAGCATAAAATGCCCCTCGACGGGGCATTTTTTAAAATCTTCCTTTCTTCTATTTTATGTCAGGGACCGGTGTAAGTAAAGCTGCCTTCAGCAAAAGATCTTCCATTGTTGCAGGTGGTGGTAGAGGTGGTCCCTGTTACTATTACATAGTAATAATAGGTTCCTGAGGTTAAGACCTTGGCGCTGCCAGTGCTGCCATAAACCATGGAAGTTGATTGTGTTTCGTTGGATTCCCATTGCAGGTTATAATTACTGTCCATTACTTGTACCATATAAATTGCACCGCCAGCCTTGATCGCGTTCCACGAAAAGGTGGGTTGCTTTGTATCTACAGTATCCGTAGCTTTAGGTGTGAGGCCTGTGGGCAAATCCACAAAGCAAGATGTCTCCTCCCACGTGGTTTTTGAATCAGTAATCGTAAACGTGTACGTATAGGGCGCCGAAGGCATCGAGGGCGGATGAGTTAATGTCTCGATATCTATACTGCTGGCCGTATTCCATTCTTTAGAAGTGGAATTGTAAGCAAGGGACTGCGAACCAGATATACCCGGACCGGTTACACTTACGGAAGTTGCCTCGTTTTGCGGATCCTGATAACTAAGCCAGACGTTATAATCGCCGGAAATGATTTCTGACCACGTGTAGGCGCAGGCGATGATATTTTCTACCAGCGAAATCGTACCGCTGGCAGGGGTTGTAGCCGGAACCGAAGCCGTAAATGTAGCCGTATATTGATTCCCTGATTGATCATATGCCGTCCATACTCCTGCGAGGGGATCGGCTGCTGTCGAGCTTGTACTTCTTGTCCATATCACCATATTGGGCCATGTAATCGAATCCGGCATACCTGGCCATGTAGTCGAATCCGGCCATGTCATGATAGTGTCTGTATTTCCGGCTATATCGAGTATTGTAGAAATTGTCACACCTGATTCATCTTCCGTTTCAGTAACTTGCGGCCAGTTACAGGGGGTGTTTCCCGCTGTCCAGGTTATGGTTAGATCACCATTCGCGGCATCCCATGTATAGTCTCCATTTGCGGAACCTCCTGAGTGAGCGGCTTCCGACACGAAATTTATACCAGTAACACTCGCTGTACCTACCGTTACCGTAACATTCGCTGTACCTGCCGTTACCGTAACATTCGCCGTACCTGCAGGTACGTTGGCTGTAAACTTATAGCCCGCAAGAGAGGGCGTTACGGTAAATGTACCGTTACTAATATCAAGAGCTGTGAGAGTATAGTTTCCAGCAGCGGTTGTTGTCGCTGTCGTTAAACTGCCATCGCTCAATGAGAGTATTACATTAGCTGCTACAGCACCGGTTACCATCCCGGAAATACTGTAACCGGATTTTGTCGATTCAAAGTTGATTCCTGTGACATTTGCTCCATTGACTGTAATTGCAGTGCTTGCCGGGCTAAACTCATACCCATCAAAGTAGGGCGTTATGGTGTAGTTTCCATTTTCTTGGTTCGTAAAGCTAAAGTTTCCATTTGCATCTGTCGTTGTAGACGCTGTTGCCTGGCCTGTTAAGTTGATCGTTATACCTTCTACCAAAGTCCCTGTTACCTTCCCGGAGATAACGGAGGTGGCACCCATTTTGCCACAACCAATAATCGTCATAAACATGATGATAAGAAAACTTAACAAAACCAGAGATGAAATTTTCCCTATATTCATGCTTAATCCCCTTTCATTAAAAATGAAGCTAAAACAATCGTATGGTTTTTAACCTGCCTGAAAGAAATGAATGGATATCATCCATGCGTCCAGAAAGAGTCTGACGAAGGTGCTTTACGACAATATACCGGACAAAATTAATTTACGTGAACGTTAACCTGTAAGGAGAAAATTGTCAATCCCTCAAAAGAATAATAAATTTTTCATTTATTAGTAAATATCTTTCCGGATATCGACAGCTTGGTTATGATCATGACTGATAAAAATATTATTGATGAAGTGGTTGCTTTTCGCGGGATAATTTTAAAATCGATTACCCCGCATCAATGTTCGCAGACATTAATGAAGTCAATAAATTTTCAACTAAAAGATATATTGACAAGGCTGCTTTTTTCCTTTAGTTTACGCTAGAAATTTAATTCCCTTTTGGAGATCAAAAAGTGAAAGACATTGGATCTTTAGATTTAAGCGGCAGTTTTAACGGCAGTCTTTTAAACATGGTACTGGACGCCGGAGTAGTGGTTAAATTTGTCTTACTGGTGCTCTTTATTTTTTCTGTTGTTTCCTGGGCGATTATTTTTCTGAAATACAGTTATTATCGCAAGATTAAAAAGGAAAATGAAGTTTTCAACGCGAATTATCTGAAGAGCAACAAGCTTTCCGAAGTGATGCCTGCGGCAAAAAAATATTCCTATTCCACCACCGCGGAAGTTTTTCGTGTCGGCTACACGGAATTGACAAAAATAAACAAACAGGAGTTTCAAGCGGCGCAGGGAAATGATGAAATGAGTCTTTCTTCTCTGGACAATCTGGAACGTTCCATGAACAAGGCCAGCAATACGGAAATGACCAAGCTCGAAAACGCCTTGGGTTTTCTGGCAACAACCGGTTCGGCCAGTCCTTTCATCGGTTTATTCGGCACGGTTTGGGGCATCATGGATACGTTCAAAGGAATCGGCGCTCGCGGTTCGGCGACTCTCGCCGTTGTCGCTCCCGGTATTTCCGAAGCGCTTATCACCACCGCCGCCGGACTTGCCGCGGCTATACCGGCCGTTATTTTCTATAATTACTTTTTAAACCAATCCAAAAATATGGTTCAGGAAATGGAAAACTTTGCCGCCGAATTCTTAAACATTGTCGAACGGTATCTGGTCAGAAAATAACAGCGGGAGACTTTAAAACTATGCGCGGCTTACGCAGAAAAACTCATCCCAGTAAACCTATGGCTGAAATTAACGTCACGCCTTTAGTTGACGTTATGCTGGTGCTGCTTATTATCTTCATGGTTACCGCTCCCATGCTTTCCATGGGCATTGACGTCAATCTGCCGCAGGTCAAATCGAAAAGCGTGGATGTCGCAGAGGAAAAGCTTGTCCTGACTATCAACGAAGCAAAAGAAATTTTCCTGAACAAAACAAAGCTGCCGCTGGGAGAATTAAATGCCAAGCTGGAAGCGATATTTTCCAACAGAATAGATCGTGAAATTTTTCTTCGCGCCGATAAAAATGTACCCTATGGATTTGTTGTCGAAGTTATGTCGGAAGTACGCAAAGCCGGTGTTGATAAACTCGGAATGATTACGGAACCGCCCGAGGAAACAAAATGACACCCCGGACGCTTAGCAACGGCTACCGCGGTAATAATGGCAACATTTATAACATGATTTTTCTCTCTCTGATAATCCATGTGATTGTTATTACCGTCCTGCTTATTTCGATCCCCACAGCGTCGCGGCATTTAACTTTTGGAGCGGCATACTCAGTCTCGCTTGTGGGCTCCACAGATCTTGGATCGGCCAATGATGCGTCGGGGTTGAACGATATACTGCAACAAAACGAAGCAGCACACTCTATAATTCTAAAAAGCAAGATCACCAGCATTTATTCAACACCGGTGAAAAATCAGGAAATACATAAATTAAATATTGAAAAAGCCGTCAGCGCCATTCGGAAAAAAGACCTTAACCAATCAAAAGCCACCGGGATCTCATCCGCTTCCGGCAGGTCGGCAATATCAAATGCTGAAATCAACGCGCAAACCAATGAATATTTGGGCGTTGTCGAATCAAGAATAAAGGGAAACTGGATGAATCCGCAGGCATTGATGCCGGAGAAAAATATTTCATCTATTATTGATATTAGAATTGCACGCAGCGGCGCGCTGGAATATACAAAGTTTGAAAAACGTTCCGGCAACCGCTATTTTGATGATTCAGCTCTTCGGGCTGTTAAAAAATCCAGTCCATTTCCTCCCTTGCCGTACTGGGTTATGGACAATAGCATTGAACTCGGTGTCCGTTTCCCTTAAACAGAGCTATGTTTATGTTCATATTCAATTTTTTATTTCAATGATATGGAAACGGCAATAATGTTTTTCTTATTATAAGAAAGGGCTATGCAGCTTTGATGAAAAAAAGGTGTTTAATCTCCATTTTTATATTGCTTTTCTGTTCATTATTTATTTTTAATAATAGTGCCGTTGCAAAGATTTATATTGACATAGGTTCTCCCTCATTCAAACAAATTCCTGTTGCAATTTGCGACTTCAAAAACAAAACCACAAGCACGGATAAAGCGGTAGATTCCGGCATCACGGTTTCGGACAATATCAGAAAAGATTTGTCTTTGACGGGAATATTCAATATTTTAAACAAAAAAAGCTTCTTAGAAGACAAAACTTTCATTACGTCTATAACTGCCGAAAAAATTTTCTTCCCCGATTGGACAGCGATAGGCGCCGATTATTTACTTCTGGGCAATATAACCCAAAATGATAAAGAAATTATTGCAGACAGCTTCTTTTTTGATGTTACCCGCGGAGAACTTATTTTTAATAAAAAATATCATGCTGAAGCGGACAAACTAAAAGAAATTTCCCGGGCTATAGCTTCAGATATTATGCTGGCACTGGTGAACGATGAAGGCGACTTTAATACTAAAATCGCTTTTGTGTCCAAGAAAGGCCCCAAATCCGATATTCAAATTATCAACTACGATGGCTCTGAATTAAAAAGCGTCACCAATCATCAATCTATTATAATTGCGCCGCGCTGGTCGCCCGATGGACAAAGGATATCTTTTGTTTCCAATCGCTCCGGATCACCGCAGATTTATACCATGGATGCCGATGGCAATAATGTAAAACGGATAACTTATGAAGGAACTTATAACACATCTCCTTCCTGGTCGCCGCACGGTGACCGCATTGCATATGAAGGATTAACAAAAGATAAGTACCAAATTTTTTCCATTGACGCGGACGGCAATAACCCCTCCCAATTAACTTTCGATGCAGCTAATAACAAATCACCATCCTGGTCGCCATCAGGCAGACAAATTGTTTATGTTTCCCAAAAAAACTCCAAAAGTAAAATTATCATTGTGAATTCCAACGGCTCCAACCCAAGGGTGCTTTATGAATACGGCACTAAATCAGTCATGCCGGTGTGGTCGCCCCGATTTAAATAATTGCATTGTAAAAGAAGTTTAAGGGTTGTTATTTTCTATTCTTTGCCGTATAAGAAGCTAATAATAAATGAATTCGACAGCAATATGGAAAATAAGTTGTTTGTAAAATTTGTTCTTAAAAATTGTCCATGTTTCTGTTATAATTTTACCTAATATTTACCAATATGTTGAAGTGTTTTATTTCTAACAAACTTATTTTCGTAAGGAAAGAGAGGAATAATAATGAAAAAACACCATATGACCTTGATGGGAATTTTTATTGTATTTATATTTAGTTTGATAATTTTTACCGGCTGTGCTGGAAAAAAATCGGTCGTCACAAATGACTCTGCGCAAAAGCAGGTAACCGCGCCCGCGCAAACACCGGAGCAAATACCGGCGCGAACAACCGATACCACTAACCCCAATAACACTATTGCCCCAACCGACACCACCAATATAAAGGAATCCGCTAATGAACAGTCTTCCCTTGTGGAAGCAACGGCAAAATCTCCTATTTCTGATATAAACTTTGATTTTGACAATTACAGTATTCGTCCCGATGCCCGTCAAATTCTCCAGGCCAATGCCAATTATTTACTGAAAAATAGAGTGTCATCAGTCATTATTGAAGGACATTGCGATGAAAGAGGAACTGCCGAATACAACATGGCTCTTGGGGAGCGGCGCGCTCAGGAAACAAAGAAATATCTTGTTAATCTAGGCGTTAATGAATCAATAATGAAAACTATTAGTTATGGATCAGAGCGCCCTCTTGATCCGGAATCTAATGAAGAGGCCTGGGCAAAAAACAGGCGCGCTCATTTTGTTGTTACTCCATAAATATAATTAGAGAGGTGAAAAAATTGAGAAACTTTATTTATCTTCTGTTGTTTTGTGCGCTATTTTCCGTTGCAGGTTGCGCTTCTACCGGTGATTTGAGGGCACTTCGCTCGGAACTAAACCAGACAATGGAAGAAAAAATGGCTGCCATAAATGCCGATTTGGATACATTGAAAAAGAATGCCGCGACGCTAGATTCCATACGTAATGGACAAGCCAACGCAACAGCGGATATTTCCGATGTGCGGGAAACTCTCCAACAATTGCGCGGTCAAGTGGAAACTATGAAAAAGGATTTTACGGCCAACACAAAGAAGGATGATCAACGTTTTGATAATATGCTTCTGAAAATCAACTTTATTGAAAATTTTCTCGAAATCGGCAATAATAAACATAGCTTGAATGAAACTCCCGATAAAAACAGCAAATCAACAGGCAGTGCTGCTTCTAAAGATCTGGCAAAAATGCAAGACAAGGAAAAAGCGTATTCGGATGCTTATCAAATATTTAAAGAAGGCAATTATGATAAAGCCCGAACCGAATTTCAAAATTTCTTATCTATTTATCCTGATAGCGAGTATTCAGATAATGCCCAATTTTGGGTAGGTGAATGTTATTTTTTTGAAAATAAATATGAAGCGGCAATTTTAGAGTATGAAAAAGTAACAAAGAATTATCCCAATGGAAATAAAGTGCCTTATGCCTTGCTTAAGCAAGGCCTTTCTTTTTTAAAGCTGGGAGACAAAACCAGCGCTAAATTACTTTTACAGGAAGTAATCAAAACTTATCCGAATACCAATCAGGCACGCATCGCCCGGTCAAGCCTGCAAGAAATCAAATAATTCCTCTTTAAAAACAAGTAATCACCTCAATTATTTCAATAATATCGGATTTATATTGGCGGGAATTGGAAGGTCAAAAATTGATAAATCAGTTGCCTTTTCAATTTTGATATCCGAAAATTTTACTGATAGTGATGTTTTACCATCGGCCATGCTAATGGTAATTTTTCCAGGAATAGGGCTTAGGGTGTCATCATATATATATACAACAGTATATGCTTCTTTGCCCGTTTCATCATTACGAACTATTTTAAGTAATCTATTATTTTCTCCCAACCACACAATTTGTGAGCATCCTGATTGCGCTTTCATTTCCATGCGCAGAAGATTTTTTTCCCGATAGATTTGGTAAGAAATATTTTTCTCTCCCAAAGAAGGATATGTTCCGGCAAAAATCATTACGATATCTTCAATATTAAATTGCCAGGGCAAAAATTTCCCCAGATTCACGCCGGTCGGTTGTCCGTAATAAAATTTCCCCTTCGAGGGAATAAAAATACTCATTTTTTCAGGCGAAGCAGCAAGAAAGAAATCAGGCGTTCCGATGACGGGAAGCATTTCCAGCCTCAAATATGAAGGCTTTTTTATAATTAAGGCCGCCTTGGTTGGATAATAACCATCGGGTGTAGTCAAATCTATGCGAACGATAGCGCTTAAAACATCATCTTCAGCAATAGGGCCGGTAATTGACTCAGGATTTTTTTCGGATGAAAAATTAGGATAAATTACCGCTTGCTCAATGCAACCACCAGCAAGAAAAGACAGCAATAATAATTTTACGGCATGGAAAGAGGAAATTTTTATTATGCGTGAAAAATATCTCCGGAAATATAATACCATGTTGATTCTATTGTTTCTGCTTGGTCAAATCTTCAAGCTTTTTTTGCACGGAACTGTTTTTAGGATCAATCTTAAGGGCACGTTCATACATTTCCCTGGCTTCCTTGATTTTCTTTAGTTTTACGTAAACATCTCCCATGTGTTGAATAACATCAACTTCATCAGGCAATAGTTCGAGAGCCTGTTTCAAATATTTTTCAGCGCTGCCTAATTTATTTTTTTTGAAATTAACCCAACCAAGACTGTCCAGCAGATAACCATTGTCCGGTTCAATTTCCAGGGCCTTCATAATCATTTTTTCCGCCTCTTCGAGATTTATGCCGCGATCAGCATAACTGTAGCCTGTAAAATTAAGCGCTTCGGCGTTTTCCGGATCAATTTCCAAAACCTTTTCCATTTCCTTAACGCTTTCTGAAAGGCGATTAGTTTTTTCGTAAAGCACGGATAAAGCATAATGTAAATCTATATCCCGAGGAACGATCTTGATTCCCTCTTCCAGAATATTTTCCGCTGCGGCAATATCCTTAGCATCCTCATAAAGTGAAGATAAAAAAAGGTAAAAAGGCACCTGATCGTTTTTTTTCTTAATAGATCCGTTAATTAAAGTAATAGCCTCTGTGATTTTGTTTTCTTTTTTTAAAATCATTCCTGCACGAATTTGAGCATTGACATATAATTCGGAGGAAAAAGAAATGTTGCGATATTCTTCAAACGCCAGTTTATTTTCGCCTTTTTCCTCATAAGTGGTAGCCAGTAAATAATGAACCTTGTCATCCATAATATTTTTCTGTAGAATTGCAGAAAATTCAGCTATAGCCAAATCAAACTTTTTCATATCATAATATAAAAGGCCCAACGCCAACATTATATCCCGATTATCAGGATCAATTTTCAAAACTTCCTGGAATTCTTTTTGCGCTTCCTCATATTTCTTTTTCTTAATTAAAAGCTCTGCTATTCTTACTCGCATATTTATCCGCGCGGGATTATTGTCTAGATAATTGCGATAAACTTCAATGGCATTATCCAGTTTATCTTGTTTTTCGTAAAGCGCGGCAAGATCAAACAAAGCCATTTCAAAGTATGGACTTAAAGATATGGCTTTTTCAAACATCTTCTCCGCATCATCATAGCGCTTAATTCTCTCCAGCATTTTACCATAGTAATAGATGCCCATAATATTGTCAGGATCTATTTTTAACATTTTCTTAAATGTTTCTTCAGATTTATCAAATCTTTTTTCTTCAGCAAAAATTATTCCCAAATAAAGATGGGCAATAAGATTGTTAGGATCCAGTTCAATTACTTTTTTATGCTCTGCAATCGCCTTTGTGTATTCGCGAATATTAAGATATAAACCACCCATAATTAAATGTAGCTCTATGCTATCAGGATTCTTAGAAAGTGTTTCTTGCCCCAAAGAAATGGCGCTGTTGAGATCACCCTGTTCTGTATAAAGAGAAATAAGTTCCGTCGCCAGATATGAAGAACCGGGATCGGCAGCAATTGCCTTTTTAAACTCTTCAGTCGCTTCTTCAAGTTTTCCATCCAGGCGTAAAAGAACGCCCAGAGAATAATGATAAGACGCATCTGTTGATTTGTTTTCAGAAGATACGGGAGAAATCTGAATTTTTTGCAAATGACTGCACCCGTATAAATTCATTAAAACGAGAATCAATACAAATATTAAAAAGGTTTTGCTTTTTTGCATATTTAACTATCCGCTTCGCTTACTGTTTTTTCCCTTGTTATCAAAAAAATTGTGACCATTTAACAGAAGATTTTCACTTGTTAACTATCTCAGACACAGGAACAATTGATACCCCTTTTTCATGTAAAACTTTCGTCGCTTCTTTGAGCGCTCGAATAGTTTCCGGATAAGGATGACCGATAATGATTTGGGGTGAAACATCCTTATCTTTGGCTATATTAATTAAATTATCATAAATTTTATTGAAGTCACGATTGTTATCAATGAATATTTTTCGCTGGGCTATCCGTAAGCCGGTTTTTTTAGCAGCAGCATAAGCCTTTGTGTCCATTGACGTGCGCGAATCTATGAAAAACAATTTCTTTTTCTTTAGCTCATTAAAAATTAAAATAAGCTTTTTTTCATCAGTCATGAATTTTGAACCCATATGATTATTGACTCCGGAGATGTAAGGCACATCAGCAATATTCTTTTTTAATTGCAATTCCAGTTCCTCGTCGTTCATATCCGTAAACAGGGCTCCTTCGCCCGGCTTTTCGTGCGGATAAGAAACCGGTTCCATCGGCAAGTGCAAAAGAGTTTCTCGTTTAGCTTTATGAAACATTTCCGCCGCTTCGCGGGTATGAGCCTGAAAAGGCAAAATAGCGAATGTTAAATCGGCGTTAATTTTCAGTAATTCTTTTACCGCGTTTAAGTTACTACCAATATCATCAATAATAATAGCTGCTTCACGTGATGGTGCTGCTTTTACAGGCAAGGTTTTTATATTTGTGCCTGCAACTGCTTTTTTGGGTTTTATTTGTTTTGTCTCTTTTTTCTGTTCTTTTATTACAGATGGCTCTTCTTGAAATTGCAGCACATAAATAATGCCTGCAATTGATATGACTATCAAGAATATGACAGTTGCTGTAATAATATTCTTAAATAATTTCATGTCTGCTTATAATTTTATCCTTCATGCCTAAACTAATTTAAATTCTTTTTCATGATATTCCAGCTCTTCAAGATATCCAATGCGGTTTTTAGTTGATTATCATTGGCTAAATCAGAAGAATCTTTTATCTCTTTACTCTGATTTTCATCAACCTTGGTACCATCTTCTTTTGCCGGTTTTATATGTCCTTTAAGATCTTTTTCTCTAATTTGTTCTTCCATCCCGGCAGCAGGTTCCACATCTTCCGACGGCTTTATATATTTAACAATAATGTCCGGTGTAATACCCTCCGCCTGAATGGAGCGTCCTTTCGGCGTATAATAACGGGCGGTTGTCAGCTTAAGCGCGGAGCCGTCTTCCAGTGGGATAACCGTCTGTACGGATGCTTTACCAAAAGTTTGCGTTCCAACAATCAAAGCCCGGCCATTATCCTGCAATGCTCCGGCAACAATTTCCGCGGCGCTGGCTGTGCCTTCGTTAACTAAAACAACTAACGGACAAGTTATTTTGTCACCGTCATTTCTGGCCATTGATTTTGTTTCCATACTTTTTACGCGTCCACGAGTGGAAACAATAACACCTGATTTAAGGAATATATCAGAGACTTCGATCGCCTGAGTTAACAATCCACCAGGATCATTTCTCAAGTCCAGTATTAAACCCTTCATCGGATTAAGCTTTTCGCTCATTTCCCGCAACTCTTTACGTAAATCATCGGATGTCCTCTCCTGAAAAGCAGCTATCCGAATGTATCCAATGTTATCTTCAAACTTTTTAACCTTGACGCTCTTCACCTGAATAATGGCACGCGTCAACGTAAAATCTTTTGGCGCGGCCATATTCTCCCGCATGATTGTAATTGTAACCTTAGTATCTTTGGGACCGCGCAGCTTCTTTACGGCCTCTGTAATATCTATATTTTTAGTAGATTTACCATCAATTTTTATAATTTGATCGCCCGGTTTTAGTCCGGCATTAAATGCGGGAGTATCTTCTATGGGCGAAATTACAGTCAAAACGTCTTTGATTATCATAATCTCAATACCAATACCCCCAAAATGTCCCTGTGTTTCCACCTCTAACTCTTTATATAAATCAGGTGTCATAAACGAGCTGTGTGGATCAAGAGATTTGACCATTCCGTTAATTGCGCCCTGCATTAATGTTGCGGGATCAATTTCATCAACATAATTTTTCCTTATCATGTCGAAAACTTCGTTGAATGTTTTAATGTCTTTATAAGCATTTTTTTCTTTTGCGGAAGCGCTGCTATCGTTATGAAGCCCCAAAAGAACTAACGATCCGAAACAAATCATTAGCAGCAAACAGACTTTTGTTGATATTTTTTTCATTATATTCCTCACAATATTGAATATATAATAAATGTATTTATATCACTTTCTCTGATATTTTCCATTTATTTTCGGATATTAATAAATTGCTGAGAGTTTCTTCAAATATAGACGGTGGATAGCAAAATGACATCATTCAATCATCCAGCTTGTACTACTGGCGGAATCTTTAAGAACAATATCAAGCTGGCCAAGTTCTTTTCTTATAGCATCTGCCCTGGCCCAATCCTTTTGGCTGCGGGCAACTTGCCTCTGCGAAATTAATGTTTCAATTTCCTCAATGTTTAAGCCTCTTTTACGTAATTCTGTTTCCCTATCGGAAACTAAAAAATAGTCGGCATCACATTGAAAAACTCCTAAAACCGCGCCAAAATGATCAAATACCCGTTTTGCCTCTGCCAAAATTTTCGCTTTATAAGAAGCGGGCATATTCTTTTCATCAACAATAAAATTATTGATTAACCTTACCATATCAAAGACGTGACCCAAAGCTTGAGCGGTATTAAAATCGTCATCCATCGCCATATCAAACTTATCCGCCAATTTTTTGAATTGACTCGTATAATTTTCTTCTTGTTCTGAACTTTTTTTCACAACGGGCTTTATGTCCGCGGCTAATTTACCTTGAACCTCTTTCAGGAGTTGCAAAGTTCTATAACACCGAAGCAAACCTGATCTGGCTTCGTTAAGCGAACTTTCCGAATAATCAACAGGACTGCGGTAATGACTCTGCAACATGAATAAACGCAATGCTTCCGGATGATATTTTTTTAATATTTCTCTGATGGGAAAT
>JBEKJX010000013.1:0-38824 GCA_050011015.1 Smithella sp. | reverse complement strand
TGGACAGGATTATGACATCAATATTACCGACGCCAGACCGGATACGGGAGGATTATCGGGGGCTCCGCCCAGCGAAGCCGCAAGTTGGGGTAAGATCGATCCGACAAAGCTGGATGAAACCGTCACGGCCTATCTCGATGTCACGGTGGCCTTGCCGTTGATGGTCGCCTATGTCCGGCATACGACCAGGCCCAAAAAACAAAAAAGGCTCTATCACCGTGGCGCCGAACTGCATGAGAAACTGGTTGCCTCCTATCTTAAAAACAACAAAGAGGTGGATCAGCTGAAAAGCCTGATGAAAAAGCTTCGGGGATAGAAATAAAACGATGAGAATGAAAAAACAGACTGCCGAACTGATAAAACAGCATGGGACTCCCCTGTTCATCATGGATCACAAAAAGCTGAGGCGCAATTACCGGACCTTTAAGAAAAATCTGCCAAGGGTCCAATGCTATTACGCGGTCAAGGCCAATACCCATCCGGAGATCATCAAAACCCTTTTTCTGGAAGGATCCAGTTTTGATGTCGCATCCTACAACGAATTCATGCAGATCTACGAATATATCAAGCATTTCGAAGAAGAAGATCAGGAATTTTTTATCTGGGATAAGATTATTTTTTCCAATACCATCAAAGACAAAAAAACACTGAGCAAGATAAAAAGATACCGGCCCCTTGTCACCTTCGACAATAGCGATGAACTGAAGAAAATCAAGGCCTGCTGTAATACGGCCGGCCTGATTCTAAGATTGAAGGTGCCGGATTCAGGTTCGCAAGTTGAGATGAGTTCGAAATTCGGAGCGGAGCCGGGAGATGCGGGGAAGCTTTTACGTCAGGCGCACGATGCCGGTCTTGTGGTTGAAGGGTTGAGTTTTCACGTGGGAAGCCAGTGCACAAATTTTGACAATTATACGGCAGCGCTTGCCATCACATCTGAAATAATCAATAATGCCAGGAAAAAGGGATACGGCTTGAAGATCATAGATATCGGCGGAGGTTTTCCCGTGCCCTATGATGCTCAGATTCCAGAATTTGAAAAGTTGGCAAGCCTCATCAATTCCGAATGTCAAAGACTCTTCCCTCCGGATGTCGAAATTATAGCCGAACCCGGAAGATTCATCGCGGCAACCGCGGCAACGCTGATCACCGAAATCATCGGAAAATCCAGAAGAGACGGGAAGATTTTCTATTACATCAATGATGGCGTTTATCATACCTTTTCCGGTGTGATCTTTGATCATTGGCTTCCCAATTTCACCGCATTCAGGAATGGAGAAAAAGAAATCTGTGCCGTCGTCGGACAAACTTGCGACAGTTTCGATAAAATATCCCAATCCGTTTCGCTTCCGGGAAATCTGGAAATCGGAGATTATCTGCTTACTGAAAATATCGGCGCGTACAGTATTGCCTCTTCGACAAAATTTAACGGTTTTGACGGCGCAAAAATAATACATACAAATCTAAATCGTTGAATTCGACAGCGAAAAACCTTCGTATGCTGCGGGGAAAGCGAACGAATATTGAATGGTATCATTCCTTGAGGCCGGTATAATTTTAACGCAGGGACATATCATTTCAAACGGTTAATCATGCCGGCCACGTATCCCGCTCCGAAGCCGTTATCGATATTAACCACGCAGACACCGCTGGCGCAACTGTTGAGCATGGTCAAAAGAGCCGAGATACCGCCAAAACTGGCGCCGTAACCCACACTGGTCGGCACGGCAATAACCGGTTTATCCACCAGCCCGCCAATGATGCTGGGAAGAGCCCCTTCCATTCCGGCAACAACAATAATTACCCGCGCCCCCCTGATCTTGTCCATATTGTGGAACAGGCGATGAATGCCCGCCACACCGACATCTACTATTCTTTCGACACGGTTACCGAAAAATTCCGCCGTAACGTACGCTTCCTCCGCCACCGGAATGTCCGATGTTCCGGCCGTGACGACGGCGATGTAACTGTCCGGTATGTCCAAATCCTTTTTTTTGACCGTGATGATTTTTGCCGTTGAATGATAGACGGCGTCGGGACAAACCTCATGGACCGCATTAAACACATTCTCGTCCGCCCGTGTCGCGAGGATATTGGAGTTTCTCTCCGACATGGCCCGAACCACCGTTTTTACCTGATCAATGGTCTTGCCGGGACAGTATATCACCTCCGGGTAACCCACGCGCGTTTCCCGATGAGTGTCAAGCTTGACGCATCCTAAATCCGCGTAATAATAATCTTTAAGAGAGGCGATGCCTTCCTCTACGGTGATTTGTCCGTCTCTTACTTTTTCCAGAAATTTCTGCAATTGATCTTTATTCATATTATGAACCTTTAATTGTTTTTCCCTGATAGTTCACGATTCATGCCGCCCATCCGATAACCCTCAAGATCCATGGTTACAAAAAGATATCCTATCTCCCTGAGAGCGCCTGATATTTCATCCAGAACACCTTCGAAGAAGAATCTGTTTCTGTTTTCGGGCAGAACCTCAATCCGCGCCAGATTTCCATAACTGCGGACCCTGACAAATTCAAAACCCATGCCGGTTAAATACTGTTCGGCTTTTTCGATCATTTCCAGTTCATGAAGAGTAATTTCATGTCCATAAGGCATTCTGGATAACAGACATGCCCCCGGCTGTTTATTCCAATTGCCGAGACCACTCTTCTTTGCCGCATTCCGTATGTCGTTTTTAGTCCATTTCTGATTCAGGAAAGGACTCACAATATTCAGTTCTTTTAAAGCCCTGATCCCCGGCCGGTAATCATGAAGGTCGTCGGCATTCGTCCCATCCATAACAAAACGCATTCCCTCTTTCTTCGCTTCTTCTTTCAAAACGGAGAACAGGTAATGTTTGCACAGATAGCAACGGTTTTCGGGGTTGAGTTTTATTTCATCAATCAACGGCAATTCGAGCAGCTTATGCTTAACCCCCATTCCCCCGGCCGTCCGGGCCGCATCCATGATTTCCTGCTTCGATATGTAGGGTGTGGAAACCGTAACAGCCATCACCCTTTCCCCCAGAGCATCGCTTGCGGCCGAAAGCAGAAAAGAACTATCTGCTCCACCCGATAAGGCAACAATGCCGGATTGCAGGGAGGCCAGATAATCAAGCAGCTTTTTGTACTTTTCATCCGGATTCATCAGTCATTCTTATCCAGGCTGTCATATATATCCTTGATGCCGACTCCTTTTTCGCCGGCCAGCTTCCGGCAGTCTTCATATTCCGGCTTGGATTTGATTTTCTTTCCCCGGAAATAGCCGTTCTTGACGGAGACTTCGCCGTACTTCGTGAGTTGTGTTGAAAAGTCCCTGCGCAACATTTTTTTACGGACCTTTGCGACTCGTAAACCGAATGTTGTCGTTTGCAGCCAGAGGATTTCCTCGATGTCTTTAAGCTCTCCTGCGCCGCAGAGGATGCTTATCTTTACAGCCGGACGCGATTTCTTCATGATGATGGGGGCAAGGTAAGCGTCGTATGCTCCTTTTTCGAACAGGGCATCAAGGATCCAACCGTAAAGTTCCGGATTCATATCGTCGATATTGCATTCCACCAGATAGGCTTCCTTTACCTCAACGTCTTCATCAAAGGCGGGATTATCCATTTCACCAAGATAAACCCTCAGGACATTCGGAACCTCCGTGTCCCTCTGCCCGATGCCGTATCCGATTTTCCCGGCGATGATATTTATGTTGTCCGTAAAGTTGTCCACTGTGGCCGCGAGGATGGCCGCCCCCGTCGGCGTTGTGGTTTCAAAGGGAACCAGACCGGATTTTACCGGGATGCCTTTTAATATCTCCGCCGTCGCCGGCGCGGGAACGGGCAGAATACCATGAGCGCATTTTACAAAGCCTCCTCCCACCTGCACAGGAGATGACATAATCCGATCTACCTTAAAATAATCGAGACAAACGGCGGCACCGACGATATCAATGATGGAATCGACGGCTCCGATTTCGTGGAAGTGAACATTTTCCATTTCCTGACTGTGAATGTGCGCCTCTGCCCTGGCAAGTTTCTCAAAGATTTTCAGGCTTATCATTTTTACATTTTCAGACAGGCCGCTTTGTTGAATCAATCCGGAGATGTCATGAAATGTGCGATGCCCGTGTGAGGGATCGTGCGGCAAAATGGCGACTTCGATCCGTGTGCCCGCGATTCCCTTACGCTTATCCGAATGCATTAATATCTCATAGGGGTCTATATCAACTTTTTTGAGTTCGCCTGTGAGATACGCAAGCGGAACTCCAAGATCAATCATGGCGCCCAGATTCATATCGCCGCTGATACCGGAAAAACAGTCATAATATAATATTTTCACATCTTTCCCCTTCTGAATGACAAAATCTTAACAAATAGATCTGTTTAACAGTATGTATCATATTTAAAGCAAGAATTCTGCCATTTTTTATTTTCCCGCGGCAGGAATTTTTATTGACTGGCAAGCATTCTTTTCATATAATTAACCATTACACATCAATAGATAGACCGCTTTTTGTTTTGTGATATAATCTTTCGGACTGATACTGTTTTACCAACGGCTTAACTATAATCGGGGCTATATGTTTTCACAATCATTTTATGCTTAGGCAAAAGAAAGGAGCATAGAAATGAACAGAAGAGATTTCTTGAAGTCCGGTGTGATAGTAACAACATCAACCCTGATAGAGTCGAGCGCTTTCGCCCAAATTCTGGAGAAAACAGTAACGGAACCCTTCGTCTTTCCCGCACCCGTTTACAGAATACTTGGCCGGACAGGCCTGAAGATTACGATTGTAAGCTTTGGCGCGATGTTAACACCGGAACCGGAGGTTTTGGAAATTGCTTTCGATCATGGTGTCAACTATGTCGATACGGCACGTAAATATATGGGCGGAAAGAATGAGGAAATCGTGGGCCGGGCATTAAAAGGCAGACGCGATAAGGTATATGTCGCAACAAAGATCCTGCCCGACTCCATAACAAAAGAAGCCATTTTCAAGGACGTGGAAACAAGCCTTAAAGCGCTCGATACCGATTATTTAGATGTCATCCAACTGCACAACCTTACCGATAAAGTCAGGATTTTTTCTCCGGAAATCAGGGAAGCGCTGGTAAAACTGAAACAGCAGGGAAAGGCGCGTTTCTTCGGGGTGACCACGCATACAAACCAGGTGCAGGTGCTCAATGCTTTAATGGAAGATAAAGATAAATTTTTTGATACAGCTCTGGTGGCTTATAATTTCAAGAGCGGCAACGATTTGAAGGAAGCCATCGCGAAAGCCGCCCTTCACAAAATCGGCATCATCGCGATGAAAACCCAGGCCGGCGGTTACCAAACGGATCAGCTTGGCCCCATCAGTCCTCATCGGGCAGCCCTTAAATGGGCGCTTCAGGATACAAATGTCACGGCGGCAATCCCCGGCATGCGGAATCTGGCGGAACTTAGAGAAGACATAGGGGTGATGGGTCTGAAATTAAGTTACTTCGACAAACTTATCCTGAAACGTTACGGCGATGCCGTAAAGCCCTATTACTGCCACTTTTGCGGAAAGTGTGAACCTGCCTGCTCCAAAGGTGTGGAAATCAGCACGATCAATCGGTGCGTCATGTACGGAGAAGCATACAAAAACATGGAACTTTCCCGGTCTACTTACCGTGAAATTCCCGCGGCTGCCTCAGCCTCCGCATGTCTTACCTGTCAGACTTGTGCGGCAAAGTGTGTCAACGGCCTTGATATTCCGACAAAGATGGCGCAAGCCAGAAAATTATTGGCATAGAAAAAACATGTACGATCATTATAATATCAGGCCGTCTTTGACCGGCTATCGCTTTGAGCTTCGACAGTGTCTCGGGGATGTCATGATATCATCCCCGGGACGATCAGGCATCCTGACGGCAATTTCGGCATTTGTCTTTGCCCTGTTGATCATGATGATGTCTTGTCCCGCCCGGGCTACCCAACCGGCAATCAAAGATGTGTTTTCCGGACCGGGATTTTCCGGAGAATGGGCCATCGGGGGAGCGGTCGAATTTTACGACAGGAATACTCTGTTTAATCATATCGATGGAGAAGCCGAGCTCTACTTATCCTACGGGTTCGACGTTCTGGCTTCGGCAAATTATATCAATAAGAAGAATCAGGATTTGGCCATTGATGCCGATGTCTACAGAATGGCCTCTGTGCTTGATGCTTTTGGAATTTATTCCAACTACCGCAAGACAAGTGATAATTGGGTCGCCATAGGCGCCGAAGGATTTGTGTCGCCTTCGCAGTTAATTTTTTATCAGGACAGATATTTTATAAAGTTGCAAGTCTCCGGAGAAACAAGTCTCCCGAAGGACACATTGCTGGCATGCGCCCGGGCTATCTCCAAAAATCTTCCGGCGGGAGCAGGCGAGCCCAGGGAACTGGAGATTCTGAAGATTCCTGCGCTTGCGCCAAAGAGCGAACGGTATCTTGCCCAAAGTCTGCTCGGGTATGCGTTCTTTCGCAAAGGCCTGATAGCAGATGCCGTGGCGCAGGATGAAAAGATGCAGATATTTGCAATACACGAGGATACGCCGGCTGATGCCCACAGGGTTTTTGATCAATACTATGCTTATCTGAAAGCTGAGACCGGAAGCATTCAATTGACCGGAAAGGCGAATCAAAGGATGATCACTGCGGTTGATCCCTTGTATGGCGGCGTAGTGGCCCGGCAGTCGGGACGTTACATCATCGGCGCGGTCAGGGTCAAAAATAATTCTCTGGCCAGACAATTTATCGAACAGATGAGTAAACGAACCGGTTCCGATGCGGGCGGTTGACACAGGCGTTTTTATTTTGAAGCTCTCCCAAGGCAAGCCACGGGGAATGCGTTCGCTACCGAATTCATGGAATGAACATTTACTAAAATTTTTTTACGGGTGTGCTATGAATCGCAGGAACTTTCTCAAAACCACTGTTATCGCCGGCGCGGCTTTTGCCATACCGGGCGCTTCAAACTTATTTTTCAAAACTCTGGAAGCCGCGGAAAAATCAGACCTTGTCGCAGTTCACGGCCTTTCACCTGCCCAAATAACAAAAGCGGCCATCGATGCTTTAGGCGGAATCAAAGCTTTCATCTCCAGGGGAGATATTGTGGTCGTTAAACCGAATATCGGGTGGGACAGGCTGCCGGCATATGCGGCAACAACCAATCCGGAAGTAGTCTCGGCAGTGATCACTTTGTGTTACGAAGCAGGGGCAAAACAGGTTAAGGTTTTCGACCATAGTGTTGTCGATCCGCGGCGCTGCTATAAACAAAGCGGCATTTTGGATGCAGCCACTGCCGCGGGCGGAATTGTTAGCTATATAGATGATAGAAAATTCCGTGAAGTAAAATTAGCCGGTGTTGCCTTGAAATCATGGCCTTTTTATACCGAAGCACTCGAGGCGGACAAGTTTATTAATATTCCTATCGCCAAAACACACGGCCTGTCCACTCTTACTCTGGGAATGAAGAACCTGATGGGAATTATGGGCAGTTCACGAGGAAGGATACACCAGAGCATCAACGGCAGTCTGGTGGATCTGGCCATGGCCGTCAAGCCCGCGCTGATCATTCTTGACGCGGTGCGCATACTGACTGCAAACGGACCGCAGGGAGGCGACCTTGCCGATGTCAGGCAACTCAATACAGTCATTGCAGGAAGGGATCAGGTGGCCGTCGACGCTTTCGGCGCCACACTCTTCGGTTTGAAAGGGACAAATCTCGGCTATGTCGTAGCAGGACACAAAGCCGGACTCGGCAGCATGGACATTGCCGGATTAAGAATTAAAAAAATAAATATCTGATAATTTTTTATGAGGCGCTGAATCTCCCGTTACTATCAGGACCTGCAGCGATATAAAGGGAAAGGCACATATCGGCCTGTAGAGGTTTTACATGATTAGAAAAATCCGCATAGCAACACAGGGACTTTTTTTGCTGACATTTTTGTGGCTCTTTCTGCAGACTGAATCAAAAGGAGCCGATGAACTCGGCTATCCCGTTAAAATATTTCTGGATGCCGACCCGCTGATTTTCATCACCACAATCCTTTCCAGCCACGCATGGTATAATACATTTTTCCTGGCCATTTTGGTGATCGCTGTTACTATTATCATGGGCAGGGTTTTCTGCGGCTGGGTATGTCCTCTGGGAACGCTTAACAACATTGTCGGTACGCTGCAAAAGAAGCGACCACCCAGAATACCTTTAAACTGGCATTGGTTGAAATACTGCCTCTTGATATTTTTGATTACCATGTCCCTCTTTTCCCTGCAATTCACAGGAGTATTCGACCCTGTTTCACTTTTGATTCGTTCACTGTCGTTGTCAGTTTACCCGGCGGCAAGTTATGCAACGCGGGCTGTATTTGATATGTTTTACAATTTAAACATTCCTGTTCTGAGCAGCATTTCCGAATTTATCTATACGCTTTTTAAAAAACTCTGGCTTCCTTTCCAGCAGCTGTTTTTTCTTCAGAGCGTTTTTCTGGGATTATTGTTCTTCATCATTCTGGGACTGAACCTTCTCGAAAAACGTTTCTGGTGCAAATATCTCTGTCCTCTGGGGGCGCTTCTGGGCCTGCTCTCCCGTTATTCCTTCTTAACGCGACAGGTCAGCGAAGGCTGCAATTCCTGCGGAGCCTGTACTTTTGATTGTCAGGGGAACGCCTCTCCCGATAAAAAAGAAAACTGGCATAATACGGAGTGCCTGGTTTGCATGAATTGTGATGATCTCTGCCCTCAAAATGCCGTTCGGTTTGGATTTTTTAAAAAGACGCAGCCGGCTGCTTTTGTTGATCTCGGCAAAAGAAGGATCCTAGGAATGATTTTGTCCGGTCTCGTTGCCGTTCCACTGATCAGGATTACAGCCATCAACAAACAGGCGGGCGCATCCACGCCTAAACTAATACGGCCGCCCGGTTCTCTCGACGAAAAACAATTCCTTGCCCGTTGCGTAAAATGTGGCGAATGCATGAAGGTCTGTATTACCAATGGTCTTCAACCGGCATTTCTGGAGGCCGGAATCGAGGGAATCTGGTCACCGGTGCTGGTACCGCGAATTGGCTACTGTGAACATCACTGCACTCTCTGCGGCCAGGTCTGCCCGACAGGTGCGATAAAAAAACTGGAACTGCGGGAAAAAGAAAAAATAAAAATAGGCACGGCTCTGATTGATAAAGGAAGATGCCTGCCTTATGCCCACTCTACGCCATGTATTGTTTGTCAGGAGGTTTGTCCTGTCCCGAAGAAAGCGATCTGGCTGGAAAAGGCAAAAGTGATAAACAGAAACGGAAACGTATCGTATTTAAATCAACCGCACGTTGATCTGGAAACATGCATTGGCTGCGGGCTGTGTGAGTCACATTGTCCTCTTCTCGGTCAACCGGCAATTTATGTTACCAGTATAGGGGAGACGCGATCCATGGACAATCAATTATTACTGTAATTTGCCTTGTCATTAAGGCCCCGAATGTGCGGACGACTGATAGCTATTTACTATCCATTCTTCACTTTTTACCTTTAAATCTTTAATCTTAAAACTTAAATCTTAAAACTTTTTATGATATAGATTTTCGAGTTTATTTCTATCAGGTGTTTGACTTGCGTGATTAAAGGAAACGAAAATCGGATATGTTAAATAAGGTAAGTATTCGTCCGCAAAGACAGAAACTGATTGTTTATATTATTTTGGCTGTTGTTACGCTTGCCGTTTACTGGCAAGTGAATCAATATGGTTACGTAAATTTCGACGATCACGTTTATGTCTTAGAGAACATTCACATTCAGTCCGGAATCACTTTTGATGGATTTCGCTGGGCGTTCAGCACAAAATTTTTTGGTTTATGGAACCCCCTCGTTTGGCTTTCCTTCATGTTCGATTATCAACTTCATGGCTTGAATGCCGGCGGTTATCATCTAACCAACCTTATCCTGCATATACTAAGCGCTCTGCTGCTGTTCTGGCTTTTTAACCGCATGACCGGAGCTGTCTGGCGTAGCGCCTTTGTCGCCGCTTTTTTCGCGCTTCACCCGCTGCATGTGGAATCGGTTGCCTGGATATCTGAACGCAAAGATGTTCTGAGCGCCTTTTTCTGGATGCTGACTTTGTGCCTTTATGTCTATTACACGGAAAAACCGGTTATAAAAAGATACCTTCCTGTTCTTTTTTCATTTGTATTGGCTCTTTTGAGCAAGCCAATGGTTGTCACCCTGCCCTTTGTGATGATCCTTCTGGATTACTGGCCGCTGAATCGCCTTCAATCGCGGGAAATAGCAGCTAAAGAACCGGAAAATATTTCCGTCGCCGCAAATAAAGGAAAAAAGAAGAACAAAGAAAACAAAGTTGCTTTAAAGAAAAACATTTCTTCAGCCGATTCCCGGAAATTACCGGAAACCGGAATCGCGGGAATTATCCCTTTATGGCAGCTATGGGAAAAAATACCATTTCTTATTCTGTCGACAATTCTTGTTATCATCACGCTTTATATTCCAGAGGATCAAAAGACATCGTTAAAAGCTCTTTCCCTTAGCTCCCGGCTTGCAAACGCGCCGGTTGCTTTTGTGACATATCTGGCAAAAACATTTATGCCGAGTGACATGGCTTATTATTATCCTTTTTCCGATCAACTTCCGGTATGGCATGTTTTTGGAGCCGCTCTTGTGATTATTGTTATCAGCGCTGCCGTTATTGTCACGGCAAAACGATTGCCGTACTTATTCGTGGGATGGCTTTGGTACGCGACAACCATTCTACCGGTCATAGGGATAATTCAGGTGTCGTTAGTAATGCCATACTCGATGGCCGACCGCTACCATTACCTGCCCTCTATCGGCCTTGCCGTTATGCTGGCCTGGGGCATTCCGCTTTTAATTAATAGCGAAGACATACGTAAAAAGATATTATTCCCGGCCTCAATAGCCGCTCTATCCATCATGGCAGTCTTAACATGGCGGCAATGCGGTTACTGGAGGGACAGCGCCTCTCTCTTTAGTCATGCTTTGCAGGTAACAAAGGATAATTATCTGGCGCATAACAGTTTAGGTTCCGCCCTGTTTAAAAACGGAAAAATCGAAGAAGCTATGTATCATTATAACGAGGCAATCCGGTTAAATCCCGATGGCGCCGATTTCTACAACAATAGAGGAATTTGTTACTTTGGACTCGATAAGCCCCAAAGCGCTGTCGAGGATTATAATAAAGCAATCATCCTGAACCCGAATTTTGCCGATGCCTACTACAACAGAGGGGTTGCTTACGTTAAACTTGGCCGGCAAAAAAGTGCATTTGACGACTTTAATGAAGCCATCCGGTTGAAACCGGATTCTGCCGATGCCTACAACAACAGAGCGATTATTTCTTTAAATCAGGGGAATATCGAAACCGGCTGCCATGATGCGCAAAAATCATGTTTACTGGGAGATTGCAAACTCCTCGAAGCGGCTAAAGGCAGGGGATACTGCCTTAAACGGTAAAAAGTGATATTTAAGTAATTAAGATTTAAATAATTAAGTTTTAAGTTAATTCTTCACCCTTCACTCTTCACTTTTCACTTTTTTCCTTAAATCTTAAATCTTAAATCTTAAAACTTAATATGATATAGATTTATGAATATATTTTTATCAGATGTTTGACTTGCGTGATTAAAGGAAATCAGAAAAAGATATGTTGAACAAGATAGAGATTAGCACTCAAAGGCAGAAACTGATCATTTATATCGTTTTGATATTGGCTACAATTGCCGTTTTCTGGCAGGTGAATCAATTCGGTTTTGTTTATCTGGATGATCAAGTTTACGTCACCGATAACATTCATATCCATTCTGGAATAACTCGGGAAGGATTTCGCTGGGCGTTCAGCACGACCTATGCCGAATTCTGGCATCCTTTGACATGGCTGTTTCTGATGCTTGATTATCAGCTTTATGGCCTGAATGCAGGCGGTTATCACCTGACCAACCTTATCTTGCATATCATGAGCACTCTATTGCTATTCTTGCTTTTTAACCGCATGACAGGAGCAATCTGGAAAAGCGCCTTTGTCGCCGCATTTTTTGCGCTTCATCCGTTGCATGTGGAATCGGTTGCCTGGATAGCCGAACGTAAAGATGTCTTAAGCGCGTTTTTCTGGATGCTGACTTTATGCTTTTATGTTTATTACACGGAAAAACCGGTTATAAAAAGATACTTGCTCGTTCTTCTTTGCTTTGTTTGCGGACTTATGAGCAAATCAATGGTTGTCACCCTGCCGGTGATAATGATACTTCTGGATTTCTGGCCGCTGCGACGTTTTAAATCACTGAAAAATAAAACTAATTTGGTTTTATGGCAGTTGAAGGAAAAGTTACCTTTTTTTATTCTATCAGCGTTTTTTTCTATTGTTACAATTTGTGCCCAGCCTGGAGCGTACATAAAAGGTTGGCCATTGCCATTGGAATCACGAATCATAAACGCGCTCGTTTCTTTTGTAATTTATCTGGAGAAAACATTTATGCCGAAGGATCTTGCTGTTTGCTATCCTTTTTTCGGCCAATTTCCTGATTGGCTTGTCCTGGGAATTTCTTTTCTGATTCTTATCATCAGTGTTGCTGTCATTTTAAAGATAAAACGTCGGCCGTATCTTTTCGTTGGATGGCTATGGTATTCCATAACTCTGCTGCCTGTAATCGGGATCATTCCTGTAGGGAACAACTCGATGGCCGATCGTTATATTTATCTGCCATCCATCGGCATTGCCATTGGGCTTGCCTGGGGCATTCCATCTTTGTTTCCGCGCGAAAACATCCGCAAAATGATTTTATTTCCGGCAGGTGTAGCATTACTTGCCATCTTGTCAGTTTTAACATGGCAACAATGCGGTTACTGGAAAAACAGTATCAAACTCTTCAGCCATGCCTTGCAGATAACAAAGGATAATTCTGTGGCGCATAATAATTTAGGTCTTGCCTTGTTTGATGAAGGGAAAATTGAGGAAGCTATGTATCATTATCACGAGGCAATCCGGCTGAACCCCGATAATGCCGATTTCTACAACAATAGAGGAATTGGTTACTTTGGACTCGATAAGCCCCAAAGTGCCATTGAGGATTATAATAAAGCAATCATCCTGAACCCGAATCATGCCTCTGCCTTCTACAACAGAGGGGTTGCTTACGTTAAACTCGGTCAGTATCAACGCGCATTTGAGGACTTAAATGAAGCCATCCGGCTGAAACCGGATTTTGCCGATGCTTACAACTACAGAGCGATTATTTATTTAAATCAGGGGAATATGGAAAACGGCTGTCATGACGCGCAAAAAGCATGTACACTGGGAAATTGCAAACTCCTGGACGCCGCCAAAGGCAGGGGAACCTGCTTCTGATTCCCTTAACATTTATTTTTTCCGTCCATGCGATATTTAAACCGGCAATATTCTAAAAAACAATTGACATGCTGGAGCAAATTGCTTATGATATTTATAATGTAAGAAAATTCTTATCAAAACTATATTTCTCCGGACATTCCTGCTTTAGAATTAACCTTTTTGGAGCAGACGATGAAAAGAAGATATTGTATGAAATTGTCCATTTAAAGCCTCCAGAGGGGAATATGCCCTTTTGGAGGCTTTCTATCTGCCCGATAAATCCATTTCCAATCCAAGGCTGACCAAAAAGCGCAAATCAGAAACCAATCCTTCAATTTGCCTGTCGATGGGCAGGACGTGATGCATATATATGTATTAAAAGACTATTCTTCTGCCGGAACATGGTAAGAAAAATATAATTTTATTTGATTCGGAATGAAGGGAGAAAAGGAGGAATCATAAAATGTTGAACCATCGTGATATGATTGAAGAAATATTGAAACCTGCCGGAATTGCTATCAATGGGAGCAATCCATGGGACATCCAGGTCAAAGATGACAGGACTTTTTCACGGGCGCTAAAAAGCAAGAATCTGGGACTTGGAGAAGCATACATGGAAGGATGGTGGAACTGTCATCAACTCGACGAATTCATTTACAGGATATTGAAAATCAGACTCGATGAAAAAATCAAGGAAGGATATAGATTTCTCATTAATTCATTATTCGCCATGCTTTTCAACAAGCAGTCCCAAAGACGTTCCTCCATTATTGCAAAACGGCACTATGATCTTGACAATGACCTGTTCATGTCCTTTCTGGACCCTTACAATCAGTATAGCTGCGCCTATTTCGACGGCACAAAAGATCTCAATGACGCCCAAATCAAAAAAATGGATTTGATCTGCAAAAAGATTGATCTTCGCCAGAATGATCACGTCCTGGACATCGGCAGCGGCTGGGGAGGATTTGCCAGATATATGGCCCAACATTACAACTGCAATGTGACCGCCATCAATATATCATCCGAACAGATTCGCCATGCCAGGGATTTATGCAAGAATTTTCCGGTAAAAATCCTGTCTTGTGATTACCGGGATCTCCAGGGCACATTTGATAAAATAATTTCCGTAGGCATGTTTGAACACGTAGGACAAAAAAACTACAAAACCTTCATGAAAGCTGTTCACCGCTGCCTTCGGGACAACGGGATTTTCCTGCTGCATACGATCGGCGGCAACGAATCCACCATCAAAAGCGATCCATGGATAAACAAATATATCTTCCCCAACGGGATGATACCAAGCATCGCTCAGATAAGCAAAGCCATCGAAGGGCTGTTTGTCATGGAGGACTTGCACAACCTGGGGCCTCATTATGAAAAGACCCTGCTGGCCTGGCATGAAAATTTTCAAAAATCCTGGGACAAATTGAAAGATAAATACGATGACAAGTTCAAACGGATGTGGGAATATTATCTGCTTTCCTGCGCCGGAACTTTCCGTGCCCGGAACCTTCAACTCTGGCAGATCGTTCTTACCCGATACGGAACTTCCCAGCCTTTATGCAGATATTAAAGCATTTTCTTTACCTGATTTTTTATAAAGAGAAAATCCGGTAATTTTTAGTGGACCTGCATGCTTTAAAGCGGTAAAATACAAAAATCGATTATTTATAATTTAAAATGGTGACATTATGAAACCGTTGAGAACATTTTCTATTATTTCGTGTTTTGTCATGATTATATCTTTTGTAATTTACTCTTTTCCCGGCATTTCTGTCGCGGACGAAGCACAAGACAAACGCATACAGGCATGCATGGATAGTTGTTACGACAAAGAACAAGTCTGCTACAATATGACCGCGGATCCAAGACGATGCGAGGCAATATATCAAGAATGCGTTGATGTCTGCAAACAGGAACAAAAACCCTCTTCTTAATAGAGCAATTGTTGGTCTGAACCCGACCGATAAATACAAGACAGCAATCGTTACGACCATTATTCACTAATGGTGTTATACCGCAATCCGGCAAAATAAGATTTCTATAAAGATATATTGAACATCGTCGCGCGGCAAAGCAAACAGGATATTATCAATAATGGAAAAATACATTCAGCTTGCAAAAAATAACGGCATGGCCGATGCGTTACCTATCACCCCCGATAACATTGTCTTTGACATCCGGGCGATATTGAAATGCCGATGGGGCTGCGAAGAATTCTCGGAGGAAAACATACGCTGCCATGCAAGAAATACTTCATACGATGAACGTGTTGCCATGATCAGGAAATATAAAAACATTCTGTTTGTTCATTCTCATGATGCGCATGAGCTCAGCAAATCGCTTCTTGATATAGAGAGAGCTGCGTTTCTTAACGGGTATTATTTTGCTTTCGCGCTGCGGTACTGCCGTTTGTGTAAATCATGTGCATTGGAACAAGGGAAACCTTGTCTTACTCCTCAAAAAATAAGGCCTTGTGAAGCGCCGTTCGGCATTGATATTTTTCAAACCGCCCGGAGCCTTGGGCTGCCATGCCGGCCTTTGCAAAGTGAGAATGAAACTCAGAATCGTTACGGATTTGTGTTGATTGACTAACTGGCATAACCGGCAGCAAACACAACAGCCCGGTCGCCCAAGCAAAGCAAACGGGCAAAGGACACAGTTTCAGGATTGCCCCGAACCGGCTTTTTATCAAAAAAATGTTTTCAAAACCAGCTTATTGAAATTATTTAATATTTCTTTCCAGTCAAATTCCTTTTCATTGAAAATAATTGATAACATAGCAACACCTTCGAAAAAAGCAATCATTGCGATGCTCAATTCTTTTGCCTTTTTTTTATCTTTTATGACCTTCCCGATCTCACCGGTGACAATCTCTGCCCATACTTTGTACATCTGCTCCAGCTTCTTGCGGACTTTCTTGTTGTAGAGAGAGATTTCCCATATTTCGATGAATATTCTAGAAATATTTCTGTCGAGAGTGACCTTTTTGTTTATAAATTTCAAGGATTCCTCGATAAAGACATCATGTCTGGTATATTTTTTACTGGTAAAAAATAGCCAAATATTTATCAATGATGAAATCAATATAATTGAGAAGAATGTCTTCCTTGTTTTTAAAGTAATAATGCAAAACACCGTGGTTGACGTTGGCTTTTCTGGCGATGTCCTTGATGGACGTTTTAGAAAATGAAGTTGTAATAAGGCAATCGTTAAGTGCCTCAATTATTTGTAATCTTCTTTTCTCTTTAACGCTGACACGTGGCATAATTTTACTCTTTCTACGAATTTTTATATTTAAATATTTATATCTATCCTCTGTAAGAAACGAAACTTAAATACAGAGGCAAAGAATAATTTCATGTCACTATATAAACAGAAACAGAAAAAAAGTAAATGAATCATTTTGATTCCCGAATAATTATGGAGCGTACGCATGGCAGGCAGGATCAAAAATAGTTTATGGCAGTTCGTTAAAAAATAGTTGACAAATATAAAAAGCGTGTTATAGTTTTAGTCAGTTGACTAACTACTATACTGCATCATTGCCGGGATAATGCGCTTTTCGTGGTTTTATTACTGATGAAACAAATGAATTCCGGCAAGAGGCGGCGATCATTCCTGCAAACGGCTGCAAACCGGAACATACATTGTTTACGGAGATTTTTATGAAAATAGCTGTTCCCAAAGAGATTAAAATTATGGAAGGCCGTGTGGCAATAACACCCCAGGGATTGAAAACTCTGGTGGAAAACGGACATACTGTATATATCGAAAAAAATGCCGGAATCATATCCGGCATTCAGGATGATGAATACACCGCGGCGGGGGCGATAATTCTCAATTCGGCTGCTGATATATGGGATGCCGGTGAAATGATACTTAAAGTCAAGGAGCCGGTGGAATCGGAATTCGGTCTTATGAAAGAAGGCCATATCCTCTTTGCATATCTGCACCTCGCCGCCAATAAAACACTTGCCGACAAACTTCTGGAGAAGAAAGTTATCGGAATCGCGTACGAAACGGTTCAATCCGGCGACGGCAGCCTGCCTCTGCTTGCGCCCATGAGCGCGGTCGCCGGACGGCTATCGATCCAGATGGGATGCGCCTGCCTGGAGGTGAAAAACGGAGGGAAAGGGATTCTCCTGTCCGGCGTGCCGGGTGTCGCGCCCGCCAATGTGACAATTATCGGCGGCGGGATATCCGGCCTGAACGCGGCTCACCTGGCGGCCGGCATGGGAGCCCGTGTTACGATTATCGACGTCAACTTTGCCCGGCTTTGTTACATTGAGGATATATTCCATTCCCGCGTTGTTACGCTCATGTCGAATTCGGGAAACATCGAAGAGAGCTGCATCAATGCCGACCTGGTCATCGGGTCGGTGCTGATACCGGGAGCACGGGCGCCGAAACTTATCAGGCGGGATATGCTCCGGAAGATGAAAAAGGGATCGGCTTTTCTGGACATCGCGATAGACCAGGGCGGATGCTCTGAGACCAGCAGGCCCACAACGCACCTTGATCCGATTTACATCGAAGAGGGCATCGTCCACTACTGTGTCGCCAATATGCCGGGAGCTGTTCCAAGGACGTCGACTTTCGCGCTAACGAACGCAACGCTTCCCTTTGCTGCGGCCATCGCCGACAAGGGTTACAGGAAAGCAATTGCAGACGATCCCGCGCTCGCCAGAGGCGTAAATGTCCACAAGGGAAGCATCACGTGCCGCCGGGTCGCCGAAGCTCTCAGCATGGACTGTGCTCCAATATAAATTGTGTAATGCAGCAGAATGACTTTTGTTAACACACGCGGAATTTATACAAAGGAAAAAATTATTGATTAGATAAACACATCATAATATTCTGGAGGTGGCGTGATGGGAAACGATCTTGCGGGAATTAAGGCGGAAGCCCTGTCCAATTTCTCGAAATTCATCGGTCCGATGAAAGTGCGGACCATGAAGGCTGCGGGGCTTGACATCATCGAAGACAAGCGCGAAGGGGTCAACGTCTGGGACGTAACAGGGAAAAAGTACATCGACTGCCAGACCGGCTCCGGAATCATGAATGTGGGGCGGCGCAATCCGGATATTGTCGAAGCCCTGAAAAAGGCTCTCGATACCTATGATATCGGCGTTTTTCTCCTCTGTTCAAAGCCGAAAGCCGACCTCGCGAAAAAACTTGCCGAAATCACGCCGGGCGACCTGAAATGCACAATCTTCGGCGCCGGCGGGGGCGAAGCCAACGACGCGGCCATCAAGATTGCCCGCGGCTATACCATGAAAAAAGAAATCATTTACACCGAAAAAGCTTATCACGGCCATACCGGCTTTGCTCTTTCCGCCATCGGGCGCGACGCTTACAAGGAACCTTTCGAGCCGCTCATGCCGGGGTTCAAAATGGTGCCCTTTGGAGATATAGAGGCCATGAAGAAAGCGATTACTTCCGATACCGCCGCGGTAATCCTTGAACCCATCCAGGGCGAAGGCGGCATCAACATTCCACCCGGCGATTACCTCCCGCAGGTCCGGAAATTATGCGATGATCACGAAATCCTGCTCATTCTCGATGAGATACAGACTGGTTTCGCGCGGACGGGAAAGATGTTCGCTTCCGAGCACTGGGGCGTTGTCCCGGACATCATGACCGTCGCCAAATCTTTAGGCGGCGGCATCTATCCCATTTCGGCAACTATCTTCAAGGAGGATATTCAGGACTTTTTCATCCCCCATCCTTTCATACATCTTTCCACCTTCGGCGGTTCCGACCTTGGCTGTATTGTGGGCATGGCGGTCATCGACTACATACAGAAGCACGACCTTGCCGGTCACGCCGAAAAAATGGGCATAAGATTCCGTGCCGGGTTAGACGCGCTCCTGAAGGACTATCCATCGCTCCTGCTTGAAGTGCGCCAGAGCGGCCTTATGATCGGGCTGCAGTATACCAACGAATCCATCGGGCCGCGGATGACGAAAAAACTTGCCGATAGAGGCGTTATTGCCATATATACAGGGAACGACCCGAGCATCTGCCGGCTGATGCCTCCCCTGGTGATTACCCCGGCGGAAGTTGATTTCGTCATCGATGCCCTCGCGGAATCCATGAAGGAACTTTCCGGAGAAGCCGGCCTCGGCAAAAACGATTAACAATATAAATATCTCAGGAGGAACGACATGGCTACAAGTCAGGAAATTCTTGAAGCGTTGGCCGACTATCAGGGTCAGTGCAACGAAAACAAAAGATTGCGCAAGATGCAGCGGGACTGGTCGAAGCTCATTCATTTCGTAGCGGAAGACACGGGAGACGTATTCACCATGAATGTGGTGAATGGCGAAATTGTTTCCTTTAAATCAGGCGCGAGCGGAGCGCCGGATATCATTGTCACGGCGACGAGTGAAAACCTGTGTGACATGTTCTGGGGCGACCTCAACCCTTCTCAGAAATACCTTGCCGGCGAGATCAAGGTGAAGGCAACCCAGGAAGACGTTATCAGGCTCGATGCCATCACCATGATCATCTGGCCCGATGTATAAACGGACATATAATAGTATGTAAAACCGGATATATAATCTGCCGGCGGGATCAAAGTAAAAGCAACACCATAAAAACATTATCAGGGTTGTATAATCTGCCGTTGCAGGTCTGTCCGCTTCATAAAGGACTGATACCAAGTCGCATTCTTTAGCTAACTTTGTTGGCTGCGTCGTCGGCTTCCTCAACGTATTAATAATACATCTGTGGAGCCTCCTCCTTGCCGCCGCGTTATCTTTTGAATGCAACTCGGTATGATTATTCACAAAACAACATGAAGGAGGCTCAATGACTACGCTCAAGAAGGTTTTGAAGCTCAGGACCGTCATATCTACATCGGTCGGAATGGCTCTTGCCACATCCTGCTATATTGCCGGCCTGCAGGTGGCCATCATTGTCGTGGGCGAGCTCGCCTGGATATCCATACTGGTTGCGGGGCTGTTCTGTCTGCTCTCGGCCATGTGCTTTTCCGAGCTCACATCTCTATACCCGTCGGCTGCGGGCATTAAACTTTTTATCCAGAACGCGTTCAACGAACGCGTGGCCATTATTATCGGGATGTTCTATGTCGTGCTCGGCATCTCCATGGTCGGCGCGGAAAGCTATATCCTTTCGAGCGTCATGATAAGCGCTCATACATTCATAAGCCCGATGGCAGACCGTATCTTCTGGTCGTTCATTTTCATCCTGTTTGTGTCCTTCATCAATTATCGCGGAGTGAAGATTACCGGCCTCGCGGAAGACATCATGACATTCAGCAAGATCGCCCTGCTCGCCTTCGTTTCCATCTATGCCATCTCGAAAATCGGAATTGATTTCACCCCCGCCCTTGCCAGCCCGAAATTTACACTTTCGAATATAATCCAGGCGGCCGGGGTGGGCGTATTCCTTTTCGTCGGTTTCGAGTGGGTCACACCTCTTGCCGAGGAGACAGAGGATTACCGGCTCATCGGCAAGGGCATGCTGATTACCGTCGGAATCCTTTCCGTCGTCTATTCGCTGTTTACCGTTGCCCTGTGGATCGGACTCACCCCCGAGCAGCGCCTGAGCGGAACGCCGATACCACACATCCTTCTTGGCAGAAACCTCTTCGGCCTGCCGGGTGTAGCGCTCCTGATGTTCATGAGCGTGCTGGCATCGGTCACATCTTTCAACGCCGGTCTTTTGAATACCTCGCGTTTCACTTACGCCATGGCCAGGGATAATGTCCTGCCCAAAATGTTCAGCAAGCTTCATCCGGACTATGCGACTCCCTGGGTGGCAATCCTGGCGCTCATGATATTTGCGATGTCGGTAAGTATCGCCATTTTCATAACAGGCAATTATCTTTTCATCATACTGATGGCGGCGGCGCTTGAGTGCTTTATCTATGTTGTCGCGGGCGTATGCGTCATCAGGCTCAGGAAAAAATTCCCGGACAAAGAAAGATCGTTTAAAATCCCTCTGGGCTATACCATACCGGTTATCGTCATCGTGGTCTTTACCGGACTGATGCTTGCCATATTTACCGATGTCAGCCGCGACTATATGGGAAGGGAGCTCTTTAAGAATTACTGGGTGGCTGTCGTTATGGGCGGATTTTTTATCTGCATGATTCTCTATACGCTGCTTGTGGTGCCCATCTTCAAGAAAAAAGCTGAAGAGAAAGCAAAAACGATAGTAAAGAGAAGACCGGGCAGAGCATGATTTAGCCGGTTCCCGGACCATTGAAAGAATCATCTGAACCCTCCAGGTTAGGCCGAGTCTTTTGTACCCGCAATTTAAGCCGGGTCCTTTGGACTCGGCCTACCCACTTCTCTTTCACTAATCCTCTCTTCACGATTTATTTAAAGGATAGTATTACCATCAGCAAGCCCCCCAAAAAATCGGCTATTGCATATTCCCATCGGCATCAATAAACACCTTTAAATAAAAAAGCAGTTGTGATAAATCGATAAAAAAATCAAATACGGCAATTAAGGCAGATTGGAAAAAGGCATACGCATATGAAAATTCTCCGTAATTCTTTGCTATCCATTTTAGCGGTATTACTCATGATAACGGGTTGCGCACATAATAAAACCATGGATGGTTTCACCGCTGCCGAGTGGATTGAAATGGGACGTAAGGCCGGTAATGATAGTCGTCTGGACGTAGCATTAGACGCATTTAATAAAGCAATAGAACTCGACCCGAAAAATGCAGTGGCCTATTTTAACCGCGGACGCGCCCATTATTATCTTGGTAATTACAAGCAGGCAATTGAGGATTACAGCAAAGCCATTGAGTTAAACCCGCAAGATGCCGAGACCTGCATCAGCCGTGGAAATGCCTATTATTATCATGGCAATTACAATCAGGCGATTGCGGATTACAGCAAAGCCATGGAGCTAAACCCGCAAGATACAGAGCCCCGTTTCAGCCGCGGAGATGCCTATGCTCAACTTGGAAACTACAATAAGGCAATCGCGGATTACAATAAGATCATTGAATTCGACCCGGGAGAAGCGCATGCCTATGTGAAGCGGGGGGACGCCTATGCAAAATCGGGCAACCACAATCAGGCCATTGCGGATTATAACAAAGCCATTGAACTGAATCCGACCTTTGCGATCGCCTATTTCAGCAGGGGAATTGCTTATAGCGCACACGGTGATAACAATCAGGCCGTTGCGGATTGGGAAACTGCAGCCAAACTTGGCCTTAAAGAGGCGCAGGATTTTTTAAAAAAGAAAGGGCTTGACTGGTAAATCACTGCCATTTTTCTTCAAAAAAATAATGTGTGCGACAGATAGCAGAATTTTCCTTTAAAGAAACAAACCTTTATCCCTGTCAAATATGCTATCTTTCCGATCGCCGCACTATTTTCAACCGGCGGCAGACATTGACACCCGGTATTTTACGGCCAATATTCCCTTGACATACAAGCGCTGCTGCCCTAAACTAACTGACGTAAAATAAGATTCTTGTCAGAATATTTCCTATGAAGATCAAATTCGATTGAAAGTCCTTTTCGATTGAAAATAGACCAGGGGGTTTTCTATGAGCGATAACAACAAAAGAAATTACATAAGGTATCCTGCGGAGCAAAATGAACTCGTCACTATTTATTATATGGATGAGAGTAATAAGAAAACAGGACAGCGCATGGGTCTGGGCCAAAATGAAAGTTTCAAGGGATGCTGCGTCGTTTTTGTCGGTGAAGTAAATTTCAAGCAGGGTCAGGAAGTTATTTGCGAATCCGGCACTCTTCCAAAAGTAAAAGCCAAAGTGGCCTGGATTAAAAAACTGGAAGACCAGATCACCAAGGCTGGATTCTCCATGATCGATTAAATACCTTTTTCGCCGTATGGTTGTCTTGATAATCCGGCACTTGATAATTTGGAGGCAGAACAGATTGTTTTTTAGATGCTCATTTATTAACTTATTTTGTCACAATAATAAACCCTCTTAATAAATCAATCCCGCCGCTCGCTCAAGTTTCGGCTGATTTCCTGGTTAGCGCCTTTTGATCGTGATTTTTTCCGGATGGCGTTGGATGACAGACTTCCGTACCCCACAACTTCTCAATTTCTGATTTTACGCCGGGTTACAAACGATAATCATTAAAAAATACTTCCGTAAAAATTACTCTTTCGGGTAGTTGATAATTATTCCTCCAACAGGTATATAATTATTTAATTTATTCCCGTAATCTTACCAGATAGAAGGATTCAAAATGCAAGAGAAGTCCACGTATAACCTCACTACATTTGTAAATGAAGGAATTGTTAAAATTATCATTACCGGAGAAGTGACAAAAGATAATGTCAAAGAATTGACAAATGAGGTATATGCGATCGTCAAGTTAACCAATGCCAAAAAATTGTTATGTGATATTCGTGAGATAAAGGGGCATCTCGGCTATACAGATATATATTTTTTTGCTACAGACGTACCCTCCTTTTTTTATAATATTAACACTGTTTTTGTGGACCTTCCAAAAAATGCGAAATTACAGTCGTTCCGCCAATATGTGACAAGACTTAACGGAATACCGGCGAAATGGTGTACGGACACTGACGACGCAATTTCCTGGCTGCAAAGCACATCGGAAAGAGTTGTAAACTGATCAACTCATTCTCGCCGGAACCAAGTCATTTGTTTCTTTTACTGTCTTAGAAATATATTCAACATTAACCGGTAATCCTCAAATAATTAAATACAATACCTGATAAACGCTCAAGCGGCGTAATACGCGAGAGTGGTATCGTTTGTCCTCACGAGAAAGAACTGAGGAATCTTGTTACTGCAAATGCACCCCGGATGCCGCAGCCTCTATGGTAAGAGGCATTTTCTCATTTGTAAAAAGGATTTGAATAAATTTGATTAAGCCTTTTTTTTACTTTTCGCAAAGTAAAAAGAAAGCCGTGCGTTTTCCAATACCTTAAGAATATCTTTATCAGCATGTGAATCGGCATGCAATTCTGACCCATTTACAAGGCGGATCAGATTCCAATTTTGACCTAGGCTGATGAAAGCGAAGGGTTGGATTCTACAACAAAATATAAAATTTTAACGGGGTCAGCTTTGGACGCCGATGCCGGGTCTATTTCCAATGCCTATTGACATTTTATAAGGGCATTTTAATTTAGTGCTTGACAAAACATGCCAAATCGCTTATTGGTAATCATATGCAACAAGAATATTTAAAACCGGAATGCGAAAAATGTTCTCCAAATGGCTATTGTGTGGATAAGTTCACGTTAATTCTACATAATACCGGAGGAAGGCTAACTGACGAACGACTGGAATTATTGAAAATTATTTGCGATATTGACGGGCATTTCCAGCCAAATGATATTCTTCATGGCCTCAGAGCACAGGGACTCAACCTGTCTCTTACCACTGTGTATCGCAATCTGTCGCTGCTTGTTCAGGCCGGTATCATCCGCAGGACAACCCTAGAGGAAGATGCGCAGTCCGGGGGAGCGTGGTATGAGCACATATGGGACCATCAGCACCACGATCATCTCCTTTGCTCGCATTGCGGAAAGAAGATTGAATTCTTTTACCAGGCCATCGACATTTTGCAGGAAGCCGTGGCGAAGGAATATGGATTCATTCTGGAGAGTCACCACTTGGAATTGATCGGGGTCTGTCCGGAATGCAGAAACAATCTCAAGACGATTGACGATAAATAAGCCGTCGCTTTAACGATATGGAAAGGAAAAAAGTTCAATGACTTTATTAAAAATGAAAATCGGAAATACCGCTGTAGTAAAAAAATTCAACAGCGCGAAACATATCGCCTCGAGGATGAGCGATCTTGGTTTCCATGCCGGCAAGAGAATCCGTCTGCTCAGGACGGGTTTATTTCACGGTCCCCTGCTGGTGGAAGATATGGAATGCGGCGCGAAAATAATGATCAGCAGGGAAATCGCTTCCTGCATAGAGGTTGAACGTGAAGAAATCAAATGACGAAATTGTCATTGCCCTGGCCGGTCAGCCGAATTGCGGAAAATCGACGATCTTTAACGCAGTCGCCGGATTCAAAGTCGATACCGGCAACTTTACCGGCACCACGGTATCCTTCACCGAAACAAAGGTCTATCTCGGAGGAAAAACCGTCCGCCTTATTGACCTGCCCGGAACTTACTCTATTTCATCCCATGACATGGCGGAAAAAGTGGCGCGTGACTATCTTTTGTCAGGCAATGTGGATGTCATCATCAATGTTCTCGATTCATCCCTGTTGACCCGTTCCCTGGAGTTGACCGTTCAGCTTTTGGAGATGAATATCCCCATGGTGATTGCTCTCAACATGTTTGATGAGGCGAAAGACAAGGGTCTGGAAATCAATGTTGAAGAGCTGGCAAAATTATTGGGCGTGAAGGCCTTTCCCGTTGTAGGCGTGTTGGGCAGCGGCATACATGAACTCTTTGACGCCGCCCGGACTGCCGCCGCCGAAGAATTCAAGCCGGTCATGCCGGTATATGACAAAGACGTTGAAGAATGCATTGCCGAAATTACTGACCGGTATCCGGCTTCCTTGAGAAATTCCGTAGCGATGAACGAAAGGTTTGTGATCATCAGGCTCCTGGAAATGGATAAGGAGTTCGAGCAAAGGGTGGGAAATATTGACAGCGGTTTTTTGAAATTTGTTGCCGATAAAAGACATCATCTGGCTGAAATCCACAACTGGCCGGAGATCGGAGTATTTTCTTCGCATCGCCACGCCATTGTTTTCAATCTTTTTGAACAAGTCGCCAAAGTAAGGCCCCGCAGCGGCATAGATTATCGTGAGAAGATTGACCAGTTCATCGTCAATCCCTTAGGTGGCCTGCTGGCTATTACGGCTTTACTCTTTTTGATGTTTTATTCGTCATTTTGGCTGGGCGATATCATTTCCCGCCTGATCGAACAGCCCCTCGCCGGTCTGGGATCCGTCATCAAAGGCCTGTCGGGCGGCGGCATTACCGCGGTAGCGCTATCGGGAATCTATGACGGTTTCGTCGCGGGCATCGGTATTGTTATTCCTTATCTTGTTCCCCTGCTCATTCTTCTTGCCCTCCTGGAAGATACGGGTCTTTTGCCGCGAATTGCCTTTATGGTGGACGGGATTCTTCACCGGTTCGGTCTGCACGGCAATGCCGTCGTTCCCATCATTCTCGGATACGGCTGCAACGTTCCCGCCATCATGGCAACGCGCAACCTTGAACATGAACGGGACAAATTCATCACGCTGCTGATTATCCCTTTTATTGCCTGTTCGGCAAGGACAGTGGTCATTTTAGCCCTGGCCGGAAAATATCTCGGGGCCGTTTATACAACTTTCATCTATATGGGAAACATTGCTATCATGCTGGCCCTTTCGTTTGCGTTATCCCGGTTTAAAGTCGAGCTGGCGCCGGGCATCATTATGGATGTCCCGCCCCTGAGAAGACCGTACCTCAGAATCATCGGCAAAAAGGTCTGGATGAGGCTCTATGAGTTTCTGACATTCGCCTGGCCGGTCATCGCCGTTTCGAGTATTGTTCTTTCCTTTTTATCTTACGCAGGCATTGACAAGCTGATTAACAATATCCTCGCACCGCTTACTTCAGGCATACTGAACCTTCCACCGCAAACGGGCATCACCATCTTTCTGGGAGTCTTCAGAAAAGAACTCACGATCCTGATGCTGAATGCCGCGCTGGGCACGGCAAATATATCGGCGGTCCTGACGCACTGCCAGATTCTTGTGCTTGTCGTCTTTACGGTCCTCTACGTCCCTTGCGTGGCTACCATCTCCGCGTTATGGAAAGAGGGAGGATGGCGGATCGCCTTATCCTCCATCGCGCTGAACACAGTTGTTTCTCTTGTGGTTGCCGGCGCGGTGGCTTACATGTGCGCGTGACCGGCAAACTCGGCCATCGGCTTTTCCCCGCAAGGATTATTTTCTCATTTTGCAATTTTATGCCGGGTTGCAAACGGTAATCATTAAAAACACTTCTGCAAAAACCCCTCTTTCGAGGGATTGATAATTATTTGATATTTATATAAATATCAACTTAACTTACCAAACTGCTGTTCTTACAATTTCTCATCTTCAAAAGAAATCTTCAACAAAAAAATAATTGAAAAGGGGGAGTTGGATTATGAAAATTTCAGCATTGAATGAAACAGGTAAAAGTGTTGATTATTGGTTTATTTACAAGGTGCCGAAACTTACCGACACGAAAGGCGCCAAGGGCGGCAATACCGCCACCGGATACGAATATTTATACTATGACCCCACAGTTGGAAATGCCAAAATGTCGGCCAACGATCTGCGGCAGGATAAAGGCGCACTCCATTTTACCCTTGATAGTGTTTTTAAAAATCCGGGAGCCACGACCGGATGGATTCTCTATAACGATGAGAAACCCGCAGATGCCGGCGGCGGAAAAGACAACGGCGAATTAGGTCATACCAAGGGTGTCCTCGCCTTTGATACCGCGACAAACAGCGCTTACTGGCTTCTTCATTCCTGGCCTAAATATGCCGATCCTGATTCGGAGACAATGCCCACTCCCATGTATGGCCAGACATTTCTTTGCCTGTCTCTGGATATTGCTACCATGAGGCAAATTGCCGTGCAGATGGCCACGTATCAGCAACCGCAAACTTATATGCCTCATATTCCCGCATCTGTGAGTAAAAATGATCCGCTCTACGACCTTAGCCTTCCCTTGAGTCAGACCGTCCCGGGAGGGACAAATATTGTAAGCGGAAATACGAAAGGCGGTTTGAAATTCAAGGTCATTGCCAAGAACCGTGAATGGGGCAGAGATTTTTGGAATGATCTGGTTGGTCCCACGTTAGGAGATGACATGGATGTTGTTACATGGATACGTGGGCTGGTTGCGCCTAACCTTGATAGCGACGGCATTTATAAAACTTTCGATATTAAGTTCATTGATCTACGATCATTCGGAGGTTGGGCATGGCCGGAAACTAAGGACCACGCAAAATGGGGTATAACAAAAAATGCGGACAAGAAAAGTCCCTGGGTGTGTGTCGGGGACATTAACCGTATGATCTCCCAGGAAAAACGTGGAGGCGGAACTATTGCTTTTCAAGACAAGAATTTATGGCAAATACTAAAGACTTCCGATTTAATTTTATATCCTCCCGGCTACGACCAAGCAAAAACTAAAGCCTTGATAAAGGAAACTCATAGCAAAAAAGCAAAACCGGAGCAGACGAAAATCATCACAGCTAAAAAAAAGCCGTAGCCGCCTAAACAGAAGGCAGCTTCGCCTCATTCAAAACCCTGAAGTGTTTCCAAGTCCCAAAATAAACCGCACAGGTAAATGCATGATCCATCCATGGCCGCAAATTGCGGCCATGGATATTTTGAAACAAATATGCTAGTCTTTTTATAGAAATTTATTATCAATATTTCTCCTGCGAAGATCAAATTCGTTTGAAAGCCCTTTTCGATTGAAATATGGACCAGGGAGGAGTTTTCCATGAGCGATTACGATAGAAGAAATTACATCAGATTTCCTTCTGAGCCGAACGAGATTGTAAGTATTTATTATCTTGATGAGGATGATAAAAAGACGATACAGCGCATGGGTCTTGCCCAGAATGAAAGTTTAAAGGGGTTCTGTGCCGTTTTTGTGGGTGAAGTAAATTTCAAACAGGGGCAGGAAGTGATTTACGAATCCTGCACCCGTCTGAAAGTGAAAGCCAAAGTGGCCTGGATCAAAAAGTTGGAAGGCCAGATCACCAAGGCAGGATTCTTCATGATCGACTAAGACGATAGAAAGACTATGGAAGGGAGATTTAGATATGAACGCAAAAGGTATTGCTTATGTTGTAACAAAAAATAATATGATAGCGGCTTTTGGCGAGGAAAGATGGGCAGCCTTTATGGTCAAACTGGCAAAGAAGGATAATTATTTCAACACAGTTATTCTGTCCGTTACCCCCATGCCCGTGGAAAAATTAATCATTTGTTTTGATGAAATGTGTAAGGAATTCTTCAACAACGACAGAATGCAGTATATAAAGTTTGGAAAGGCAGGCGCGAAAGCTGTGCTGGCGCCGGATGGTCCATACAAATCATTCATGCACATCACAAAGGATATTAAACAATTTGTCGAGTCGGTGCTGCCTAAGGTCTGGTCTACGTATTTTGACAGTGGTGTAGCAACCGCACTATTTGTGGATAACGTCGCTCATATCAAAGTCACCGGACTTCAAATTAAATATAATTATTTTGAATACCTTGTTATGGGTTACTTTCAGCAGGCCATAAAAATGTTTGGAAAGAAATCTTCCTCGAAAAGGATCAGGAGCCTTGCCGCGGGCGATGAAGATATGTATTTCCAATATGAATTAATGGATTCTTGATAGAAAATCTTCAGGAGACAGCTGACAATGAAGTTGCTGGCTTTGAACGCGTCGCACAAGAAAACCGGCGGAAACACTCAGCAGATAATTGATGCTCTCATGGCCGGAGCTGTGCTATGCGGCGCGGCGGTTGAGACAATCAGATTATCAAAATACGATATCAGGCCATGTCTTGCCTGTGATTACTGCCAAAAGCAGGATCATTATGGTTGCGTTCACGATGAAAAGGACGACTTTGTAGACATTCTGGAGAAGTGCAAGGGCGCTGATGTTATTATCTATGCCACACCGATTTATGTTTTCCAGATATCAAGCAAGTTAAAGACGTTTCTGGAGCGTATTCACAGCAGAGGCAAAGCAGGCATCAGGACATTCTCGAAGGCTAACCTTTTATTCCATGATATGGAAAGAGACGTTTTGCGCAACCCGTTTGTTTCGATAATCACGGCCGACAATGTAGAAAAGGAAACAACCTGCGGCGCCAAAAGGTTCTTTGAAGCTTTCTCTTTGTTCATGGACGCTCCCCACGTCGGCTCTATCGTTCGCAACGGTTGCGCTTTGCTGTTCAACGGTGGAAATAATGAATACAACGGCAAATTGAAAGAGATACTGGCGGACACTCAAGAAGCGGGAAAGTGTCTGTCGGTTAACGGTTTCATACCGAAGCGGCTGGAGAAACGAATCTCAAAGAATGTTTTACCCATCCCCGTCCCGCTCTTCAATATCTTGAAGAGAACAAAGACAGGCAGGCAAAAGTTACTGACTCGTTCGAACGGCTAAACTGATCCCGGATCATCTCAATATCTATAAAACCTTTAAATCAACGATTATAGAAAGTGAATTCAGCAGCGAGCGCAAACACCTTCGCGTACGAATTCAGTTCAGGATTTTTCTTTTCAGTGTCACATAAATCCTGGCGCCGGCATGATCTCAGCGCTGCATAATTTTGGCAAAATTGTCTATCCTGCCCTTTTCCTGAACGACCTGAAGCGCCATCTCAACGGTTGTGCCGGGCACTGCCGGAATCGACTTCCGCTCGACGAGTTCAATTGCGTCCACCGGACAGCCCGTGACACACAGTCCGCAGCCGATACATTCCGCTACATTCACCACGGCAAGATCATCTATTATTTCTATAGCCTTTACCGGACACCTCTCCTCGGCGCAGACGCCGCAGCCGGTGCATTCATCGCTTATGATTCTGGCTTCGAAACGGCTGGTCTCAAAGGCGTGGGGATGTTTCACCTGCGTCCTGCCGCGCAGAACGGTGCAGCAGCAGGGACAGCAATTGCAGATCATTCCGGCCCTGTCGGCGCTGTTATTACTGGTATGGACAAGCCCGGCCTTCTCCGCGCGGTCGAGCACCTGCATCCCCTCTTCCTTGGTGATCTGGCGGGCGAAACCGCGCTCCACCAGAAACTCACCGGCTCCGTCAAAGATGAGGCAAACGTCCTTCGGCCTGTCGCATTTGCCGACGCTGATCCGGCATGCGCAGTCCGCCAGCGCGATAAAAGCGGCATTGCTGATAAAGTATTTCACCTCCTCGTAGGGATGAACGCGGTTTTCCGCGGGAATCGCCTTATCAACTGCAATGACCCGCATAAGCGGCGTCGGATTTCCCGAAAATGACGCGCCCAGGGCCTCATGATGGTATTCCTCCCAGAGCCCGGCCAGTCTCTTTTCCATCGGAGAAGTAACCGTCTTGATTTTCATGAAAGGGAACTCAAAGATGCCGGGAATAAGCGGCACCAAACCGTAGAGTTTTTTCCCTTCCTTGTTCTTAGAGAAGATAATCCCCTTGTCGGCCATTGATTCGAGAAGCTTTTCCGCCTCGCCTTCCGGCAGCGATCCAGCCTGGGCTATTTTCCCGACGGGCCAGGGCTTGTAACTCATCTTAGCCGCCAGAACCGCTTCGTCAGGGGTAAATAGGATGCTCAGGATTTCCAATATCGCCGGTGATTCCGGCGCTGTCGTGGGATGCGAATCCAACACGCTTCTCAATTCTTCATAAACATTCATGACTATCCTCCCAGTTTTGTCTGTGATCTGGAGATCGTTCCAGTTTATTAAATTATGCGGTCAAAATCTTTTCGAACAGCACCTTTTTAAATATAATGAGCGGGCGGATACTTTTCGAAACCTTCATATCAATGAGAGCACCCTCCCAACCGTTGAGAACAAAAACAGCCAACTCTTCGGCATCTTCTTTTGAACTGATAGCCCCCTGCTCCCTGGCTTCGGCAATACAGTTTTTCATAATCGAACGAATGCGGCTATAAGCGTCAGAAAGTTTGCTCCGCATCGGCTCGCTCAAATCGCTCATTTCCTGCGAAAGATTGCCAATGGGGCATCCGCAGGTGAACCCGATCTTTTCGTAAAAGTGATTACTGTCATCAAAGAAACGTTCCAATCTGACAAGCGGTGGAAGAGTATGGTCTTGGCTGTACTTTTCGAACCATGAGATGACAAGATCGGAAAAATGGTCGATCACACCAGCGCCAAAATCATCCTTATTCTTGAAATAAAAATAAAATGATCCCTTGGGAACTCCGGCGGCAGAAATAATTTCCTGAATACCGGTGTTTACAAATCCCCTAGAATGAATGAGCTTCGCGCCTTTTTGGATGATAGCCTGTCTTGTTGCTTCTTTTGCCATAAGCTTAAATCCCTTATGTTATAATCCTCTAAGTAATAATACCTCGCCTATGTGACAAAGGTGGATGAAGGATTCTAAATCGTCTGTCATTACGGGACGTCTCTAAGACGTTGTGGTAATCTCTCCACTGTCCTTGTTCTTTTGCCATGCGCTTAAATCACCTATATAATAGACCAGTCTATTATATCATGTCAAGTAAAATAAATTCCATGGAATGATAAATTATTATGTGTTAGCATTTAAAATTGCACATTTTTTACAGAGGTAAAATCGTGAGTAAAGATAAAAATATGACGGCGGCTATGTTCATTGGCGTTGGGGGCGAGGGAATCATTTCGTTCGGCTCCGGTCAGCCCGATCTGCCGCCGCCAAAAGAGGTTTACGACATCCTGCCGGATTACAGCGGCTTTAAATACGGGCTCATCCAGGGCCAGAAGAACCTGCGGGATGCCCTGGCTAAACAGTATCCGCGCTCCACGGCGGACAGCTTTGTGATTACCAATGGCGCCTCCGAAGCCCTTGATCTGTCGCTGAGAGCCATTGCCTGGCTCCATATGAAAAAGAACGGCAAAAAACCGAAATGTCTGATTTGCCGCCCCTATTATTATTCCTATCTTCCCCTGGCCCAGTATGCCGGATTCGAACCTGTCTTCACAGATCTGAAGGAAGGCCGGATTGTGTATGAGGATTTTGCAAGCAAGATCAAAGACTGCAAGGCCGTGCTCATTAATTCGCCTTCAAACCCCACCGGCCGGGTCGAGGCGATAGAGACTCTGAAGGCTATTGAGAAAATTACTGAACAGTATGGTGTCTATATCCTGTCCGATGAGGTTTACAAGGATCTGATTTATGTCCGGGAAAACTATCTGATCAAAGGACATCATGTGGTCACCATCAATTCATTTTCAAAAACTTTTGCCATGACGGGCCTGCGGGTCGGGTACCTCTGGTCGCTGGATAAGGAACTGGTGAAGGCGGTCATTGAAATGAAGTCGCATACTTCCATGAACACAAGCATCATCGCTCAGGAAATGGCCTATACCGCCACGACGGTGCCCAAGCGCTATATTGACGAGCAGCTCATCATCTGGGAATCGCGCAGAGACATGATTTACAAAGGCATGGTCGAGCTCGGGCTTGATCTCTGGAAGCCGGAAGGGGCCTTTTATGTTCTTCCGAAGATCGATAATCCGCGAGGCTTTGTCCGGGATATGTTTTATGACTATCAGGTTATCACCTATCTGGGCGAGTGGTTCGGGGCGCCGGATCGTGTGCGCTTCTCCTATGCCCTCGATGTGGATAAGATCGAGGAAGGCCTTCATCGGGTGGAAAAATATCTAAAATCACGCTAAACATGGCCGGATCACAACAGGCTTTCAGCTATCGGCTATCTGCAGTCACTCCGTCCTTAAAACGTTCTATGTTCTACGTTGAACTTAAAACTTAAAAATGCCATTCCGAACCGCCGCAGACCCGTGAGGAATCTTAAGGACTTCTCACATTCGTTCGAAGTGACAAAAGTGCTTCACGTTTCACCCTTCACCCTTAATTACTTAATCCTTAATTACTTAAATCTTATTTTCTTGTCTGTGCATGATCATTGGCCGGCAAGATCAGGTTCGCCACAGTGTCGAAGAATATATTCACGGGCGGCATCGCGCAGTTTTATTGCTGTTGTCCACGAATCCGGCCTGGCAAAATCTTGCACACTGCCGGGCGCAATGGGTTTTCCAATTGTTATGGTAATTGTGCCGCGCCGGGGGAATTTACTTACATCACGCAACATGGAACGTGTGCCTCGAATCGCGACAGGAACAACCGGCATATCAGCATCAACCGCCGTTTCAAATGCCCCCATGTGAAAAGGACGGAGTCCCGGAATGCGGGTAAAAGTCCCCTCTGCAAAAAAAAGTAGATTGCGTCCTTTGCGTGCTTCGGCGATAATGCGGCGGGCATCGTCAACACCTCTTTGTTTATCGAACCGTTCGGCATATTCCGCTTGAATGCGTTTCAGGAATAGTCGCGCCAGAAAACTTCTTCTCAGTTCTGCCTTGGCTACAAAGCTGAATTCCAGCGGCAGCACGGCAATCACAGCAAAATTATCCAGATAACTGGCATGATTGGATACTAATATATAAGAACCTTTTCCGGATAGATTTTCCGCTCCCTGCACGATAAGCGGCGTGAATGAAGCGCTTGCCAGAAAACGCGCCAGCCTTCTCATTACAGCCCATCGCCAGTCTAACTTCGGAAGCAACACAACCGCTAACCAGGCAATTGGAGAAACGATAAAGAACAGCATCCAGCAATAGGCCGCATAAATTCCGCTTAGCACACCATGCCACATGCGCCTGAGTTCCGGCCCAACTCCGGACGCGGCAATGCGCACTATTTGCCACCATGCAGCCTTATAACTTTTGCCGATCTTACCGCTTTCATAAAGACTGCGGTTCGCGGCCCGGCGTATCTTTCCGCTGGATGTCTTAAGAACGGTTCCCGGCGGCGCCAGAACCACTTCATCCGCCGCGGTTCCCACCAGATCCATAGCCAGAGTATTGATTTCCCCGCGCAAGGCATTTAACTTTTCTGGATTCTCTTCCCGCGTTTCCGCCATGACTACTAATTTCTCTGTCCGGTTGGCGCTGTCCTCTGTGGCAAACACAACCACATTGCCTTTCCTGATACCGGCAACCTTGCCCACAGCTTCTTCTAATTCCTGCGGATAGATGTTTCGTCCCGCGCGAATGATAATGTCTTTTTTGCGTCCCGTAATAAATATATCCCCGCCCGCAATATAAGCCATGTCACCGGAATCAAGCCAGTTGTCATGAAACAGCTGCTTTGTATCTTCGGTGTTGTGAAAATAGCCGGCTGTTGCCGATGGTCCCCGGAAATGCAGCCGGCCCTCGTATCGTTCCGGCAATTCCCGGTCTGCGCTGTCTACAATACGCACCTCATGGCCGGGCAACGGATGACCGCAGGCAACAAATCGCAAAACATGGTCGTCGGCTTCCGCGGACGGTACAGCATGGCCGGTATTGACAAAAATATCACGATTAATTCTATCAACAAGCGGGCCGCGATCAATGGGTGGAAAAGCAAGACCGACTGAGCATTCAGCCAGACCGTATACGGGCATTAAGGTCTCTCGCTTAAAGCCATACTTGCCGAATTGCCGGCAGAAATTCTCTACGGTGTCAGGGCTTACCGGTTCTGCTCCATTGCAGGCTATTCTCCATGAGGACAGATCAAGTCCTTGAAGATCATTATCGGCCAACCTTTTCAGACATAATTCATAGGCAAAATTAGGGGCGGCCGAAATAGTGCCTCTGTAGCGATGAATGGCCCATAACCAGCGCTGCGGCCGCGAGATGAAACTAAGCGGAGACATCACTATCAACATGGCGGCATAATAAAGACTGGAAAACCACGTTCCAATCAGACCCATGTCATGATACAGCGGCAGCCAACTTACGATTATATCCGTGGATTTCACCCGCACAACTTCGCCCAACGCGCGGATATTGGCAAGCAGATTGGCATGGGTGAGCATTACTCCTTTAGGGTTTCCGGTACTGCCGGACGTATATTGGAGAAAAGCAATGTCATTCATGGCCGGGTTGAATTTTTCATACGTTGTAACGACAGAAGTTAATTCCTGAAAAGTCGCCAGAGTGTGCATGCTTTCCACCTGCGATTTTAGAATCTGGGCAAAGCGCTTGGCCTCCGGAATTGTAACCATTATCTTTGCGCCACAGTTTTTGAGAATGGCGCTGTGACGCCGCAGATGATCTTCAAGCTGATTCATGCGAAACGGCGGATAGATGGGCACAGGGATACCCCCCGCAAGTAAAATGCCCATAAAAGTAAAAAAATATTCCCGGCCTGTGGGCAACATGATGGAAACAGAATCTCCAGGCAGAAGTCCTTTGTCCTGGAGGCCTGCGGCCACGGCCTGCGCACCATCGCCCAACTGCCGGTAGGTTAAAATTTCTCCATCGCCTTCATCGCTGTATAAACGGATGTGCGGTCTGTCCGGATGAACCTCCAGATGCCAGTTCAGGACATCTGCCAATGTTTGGGCTCTGTGAGGCAATTCATGCGCTTCACCCATTTCCGGCGCACTGATTTCCCCGGTGGCGGCAGAAGTCAGGGAATAACCGCCCTTGATGATTGCCTGCCAAAGATCGCGTGGTGTTTCCGCCTCGATGAATATCTGTTCCGGAAGAGTTACACCCAGAATTTTTTCAACGCGCGCAAGGAGTTCCACTCGAGCCAGACTGTCCAGACCCAGGTCTTGTGACAGCAGACTATCGGCTAAAACCTGCCGTGTTTTCGGCCATGATGGATGAAGCTCGATAACAAGCCCTTTAATAGCTTTGAGCAAAACATCCATTGAAGCATCGGGTGAACCATCAGGATTAATATTTATTGGATTACTGTTCATAAGATTGCCTTCTTCCGTATTAATACAATAATGAATACAATCTTTTTAAACAATCGGGGCAAATAACGAATTTGGATTAAACTGAATATTTTAGACCGGCCGTTCGCAACTATTCCCCAGAGTGTTCACGCGCCATAATCTTTCCTCTTTTTTCATTTACACAGATTAGTTTACATGCTCCGCTTTTATATTCCCCTCACACATTATAATTTTTTAAAGCTTCCAGGGCTGATTCTTCCGAATAGAATTCTCCGTTTAAATATTCAGTATCATATTGCATATAGTGTATTGACCAATACACTTCACCATTAAGTTTAGTGTGTTTCTCTATCCACTTTCTTTTTTCCTTTTTCCATTCCAGAGAGTATTTTCTCATTTTCCTTCTCCTGTTTATTGTGTTTTGATGCAGAACAATAGCATAAGGACTTTTTTTCTGTTTTTTCGTTATCAATTTTAGCATAACCGCTTTTTGATTAAAAGACGTTTATTGATGGGAGGAAATTGGCAAGAAAGGTTAAATCAGGAATAGCGTTACCATTCACTGTCAGGTAACTGTACCACTATAATTACTGTCCTGATTTTGGTTTCCGGTTGCTTTCGGGGATGATTTTCTGTTTAATCTTAGTAAAAAGTAATGTTATTTCAAATTGATACTTTATTTTATGTCCATATTATTTTTTTATTAATTTTTTATTTACAGATATCTTTTTTTCTGATAATGAACGTCAGTCATTATTTAATAGGCTTTTATAATGAAGTTATCATCAAAATAAGAGCAAATTGTCTCAACATTTTTTTGACTGAGGTTCTTTCTAACCGTGATCGAATTGGCTTGTTTCACCCGAGGGAACAGCCTAAAATATTGAAAGGGGGAAGTATGGCAAAAGGAAATAATTCCGAATATAAAAAGATGATTGACAAGCAATACAAGGATCTAATGAAGCATTGTCAACTTCACATGGAACAGGTTGAAAAAAATCTGCCTGAACCGAAAGAAGATCTCCACGAACTATTAAAAGAACGAGGCTTTAGCCGAAGAGATTTTGTTAAATGGACGTCGGCAATGACTGCGGCTTTAATGCTGCCGCCAATTTTCAGACCTATGGTCGCCAAAGCGGCGGAAAATTTCAGCCGTCTTCCTGTCGTCTGGCTGCATTTTGCCGAGTGTACCGGTTGCTCTGAAGCATTCCTGCGTTCATCGTATCCGAATGTCGATGATATCCTGCTGGAAACCATTTCGCTGGAATATCATGAAACCCTGATGGCCGCTTCCGGTTATCAGGCGGAAAAGAATCTGGAAGATGCCGTAAAAACTTTTGACGGCAAGTTCATTTGCGTTATCGAAGGCGGTTTACCCCGCGGTCTTAACGGCAAGTATCTGACTCTTGGTCCCAAAGGAAAAACGGGCATCCAGGTTGCCAAAGAAGTCGCTACCAAAGCAGCAGCGGTTGTTTGTATCGGGTCCTGCTCAGCCTATGGGAATATTCAAGCTGCCAAGCCCAACCCAACCGATGCGGTCGGCATCAGCAAAGCCATCGGCGTTTCCACAGTAAACATCGCCGGTTGTCCTCCCAATGCCGTAAACTTCACCGGAACATTACTGCATTTCCTGATGTTCGGTTCTCTGCCCCCTCTGGATTCCTTAGGAAGACCCGTTTGGGCTTACGGAAAACGCATTCACGACTATTGTGAAAGAAGACCTCATTACGATGCTTCGGAATTCGTTGAAGAATGGGGCGACAAGGGCGCTCTCAAAGGCTGGTGTCTCTACAAAGTCGGCTGCAAAGGCCCTTACACTTACGCCAATTGCGCGAAAGTCCGCTTCAATGACGGTATTTCCTGGCCTATTATGGCTGGTCACGGTTGCATCGGCTGCACCGAACCCGGATTCTGGGATACCATGGCGCCGTTGGAAAAACCGCTTGACGAAAAAACTTACGGCGGCGGCGAAAGAACCGTTGACAACATTGGAATTGCATTGACCGGTGTAGCCGTAGCTGGAGTTGCCG
>JBEKJX010000012.1:0-22773 GCA_050011015.1 Smithella sp. | reverse complement strand
TTTTACCTCCGCGATTGGAATAAAACCTTCGGTTTTCCAACCTACATCAACCATCACCCTGTCGTCTTTGATCTGCACAACCTTACCTGTAGTAATATCTCCGTATTGAATCTGGTTAAGGCTTTGTTCATAAAGTTTTTTGAAGTCCATTTCTTCTTCTTTGACTGGAGATGATTGATTTTTCGTCGAAGAGGCAGCGTCCACCTCCTTTTCATTCGTTAAGTTTTTGTTATTATTGTTAACCATTAAACTGATACCCCCTAATTTTTATGAAACTCTTTAATTTTTGAAATTTAACATACACAATATTAAATATCAACATAAAATCCAGTATATTTTATAAGGTTAATTTTTAATTTATTTATTGAATATAAAAGAGAATTTTATCTACAACCTGCTCTACGGATAAATTATCCGAATCAATTATTATTGCGCCATCAGGCGCTTTCAATGGTGCAAGTTCGCGTTGTTTATCCTGTTTATCCCTTGCGAGCATATCTTTTTGAATTGATTTATATTCTACCGAGGCATCTTTGACTGAAAGTTCTTTGTGCCTTCTTTTGATTCTTTCTTCCAGGTGGGCATCAAGATAAAATTTATAATCCGCATGGGGAAAAACTACCGATCCCATATCCCTGCCTTCGGCAACAATACCGCCTTGAATTCCTGCCTCTCTTTGCAGGGTAAGTAATTTTTCACGCACTACGGCAAAAGTAGATATTTTGGAAGCAGCCAGACCTACTTCTTCTGTACGGATTTTATATTCAACATCATCCCCGTCGAGATATACTTTCATTTGGCCGCCGGTATTTTTCAGGACAACTGTGGTATTGGAACATAAATCAGCTAACGAAGAAATTTTATCAAGAGATGTTTTAATTTTCAGCGCTTTATACGCCATGGCCCGGTACAGTGCGCCTGTATCCAGATAAATATAATCCAGTTTCTTTGCCAGTATTTTACTTACCGTGCTCTTGCCGGCGCCTGCCGGCCCATCTATTGTTATAACAAGTTTTTTCCTCATAAACGATAATCCCCATTCACATTTAATATTTATTCTGATAAATGAAAACTTGTCTTAAACTTTCAAAGAATGTAATATACATACAATTATGTAATTTAAAACTGCTTATGCGTAAATTTACTCAAAATCAATATATTTATTTTGCTGTTGTATTATTGATCTTATTGTGTCGGGTTAGCCCCTGCTTTGCCGATTTCACTATTGAAGATGAAAAAAAGCTGGGCAGGGAATTTTATGATGAAATGGATCAGCATCATTTGATCCTCAAAAATGAAGTTCTTACCGGCTACGTAACCAAAATTGGCAATTTAATTCAGGCACAAGCCAACAAAGTTCCTTTTGAGTTTCATTTTTCTATCATCGACAGCGACGCAATAAACGCTTTTAACACGCCGGGCGGTTACGTTTACATAAATAAAGGGCTAATATCGGCAGCGGAAAATGAAGCGGAACTGGCCGCGGTTATTGCTCACGAACTCGGCCATGCCAATCGTCGCCATGTTGCCGATATGATTGAAAAATCAAAAAAAGTAAACATGGTCACATTAGCAGCAATTCTCGCCGGTGCTTTTCTGGGAGGCGGTGGAGAGGCGACCGCCGCTATTGCCAGCTTATCTGTTGCCGGCGCCAGCAGTCTATCGTTAAAATTTTCACGCGAACATGAAGAAGAAGCGGACCGTTTTGGTTTAAGTTATCTTGCCGCTGCCGGCTATCGTCCGGCAGCAATGGCTGACTTTCTCAAGATACTGAAACGGTATGAGTATTTTTCGAAATCCATGCCTTCCTACCTGCAAACGCATCCCGGTACGGATGCCCGTATTTTTTACATAGAGAGTTTGATTGCAACTCAATATCCTCAAAAAGGAAAAATGAAAATAATCGGTAATTTCAGCAGAATGCAGGCCCTTATTACATTGGACCAAAATGAGCTGAACAATAAATATAACGAACTGACAGATTCCTTAAAGAAAAATCCTGATGATGTTGATCTGCTTTATTGTCTGGCTTTAGTTGAAGATCAACTTGGACAAACAAGCTCCGCTCTCAAACACTTTCAAACAGCATTGAATTTATCACCGCAGGATGAAGATGTTCTAAAAAATATCGGCTTGCTTTATTTAAAAATGGGAAATGCAGGTCTTGCGCAAAACTATCTTTTGCGGGTGGCTAATTTAAACGCGAATGATAATGACGTTACTTTTGCGTTAGGTAAAACATATCTCGATTCGGGAGATTATCAAAAAGCTCTGGATTGCTTTTTAAAATTAGAAGCCAGATCTATTCATGACAATGATCTCAATTATCAGATCGCTATGGCATACGGCAAACTTAACAATCAGGGCGAATCGCACTATTACTTCGGCCTTCATTTCATAAAAGAAAAAAAGTCTGAAAGCGCTTTATTTCATTTTAGAGAAGCGCTTAATTATTTCCCGAGGGATTCCCAACGAAGCATTGCCATTAATCAGGCAATTAAAGAATTAGAAACCAGCGGGCATCAGAAACCGGTGGAAAAAAACAAAAAACGTGAACAAAAGCTTTAGAAAGACAAATATTATAATATTACCGGGTTGACATTACTGAATTTCTGCATATTTTATTAATAGTATTTCCGCGCAAGGATGATATCAATGCCCATATACGAATTTAAATGTAAAAAATGTAAAAAAATCTTTGAAAGTTTGATTCTTTCACCAAAAGAAGAAAATAAGCTTTCCTGCCCTGAATGCGGAACAAAAAAACCTCAAAAAGTAATGTCTGTATTTGCCGGCGGAAAATCAAATGGTTCAACATGTTCATCAACCTCCTGTCCGCCCGGTTGTTCCTGTCATTAAAAGAGTTTTTAATTTAAGGCAAAACATCATGTAGAGGCGTATTTTACATGCCTTGAGCGGTGCGGCTTACGGCGCAACGCTGCAGATGAGCGTTTTTTAACCGTTCTTTCTTTTGTATTGCTAAAATGGACACAATACATTATAAGACCCCTACTTTAATTTTCTTACGAAAGGAGTCTTAAAAAGTGAACATTTTAATATTTGGCCCGAACGGCAGTGGAAAAGGAACCCAAGGCGCGATAGTGCAAAAGAAATATGGTGTGCCCCATATTGAAACCGGTGTTATTTTCCGTCAAAATATCTCCAAGAAAACCCCGCTGGGAGAAAAAGCAAAAGCATTTATTGACCGCGGAGAACTCGTCCCGGACGACATTACCATCCCCATGATTCTTGACCGCCTCAAAGAAGATGATTGCAAAAAAGGCTGGCTCCTGGACGGTTTCCCCCGTAATCTGGCGCAGGCTGAAGCCCTCTGGGCGGCTCTGCAAAAAGAAAACATCAAACTCGATTACGTGATTGAGATCGATCTGGATCGCGAAACAGCCAAGAAACGCATCATGGGACGCAGACTTTGCAAAACGGACAACAACCATCCCAACAATATTTTCATTGATGCCATTAAACCGGCGGAAAAGGCTGGCAAGATTGTTTGCCGCGTCTGCGGTTGTGAAGATATGGCTACACGCGCCGATGATCAGGATGCTGCGGCAATCGATAAACGCCATGGCATTTACTATGACACCAAAACCGGCACACTGGCCGCAGTCAACTTTTTCAAGGAAAGAACCAAAGTTATTGCTGTCAACGGCAAAGTAGGCGTCAAAGAAGTATCTGAAGAACTTATGAAAAAACTGGCTTAATCAGTCAGGAAAGATTAAATAAAAAAGCCCCCCGAATTACAATGGAGGGCTTTTTTTAACACCGTTATGGAAAATATAAGAAATTTCAGCATAATCGCTCATATCGATCACGGCAAATCCACGCTTGCAGACCGTTTGATTCAATTCACCGGCGTCTGCAATGAAAGAAACTTTCAGGATCAGATTCTGGACAATATGGATATTGAGCGGGAACGCGGCATTACGATTAAAAGCAACGCCATTTCCCTGCCCTATCATGCCAAAGACGGCAAAGACTACATTCTCAACCTGATTGACACGCCGGGCCATGTTGATTTTTCTTATGAAGTATCCCGATCCCTTGCCTCCTGCGAAGGCGTTCTTTTGTTGATAGATGCCGCTCAGGGCGTACAGGCACAAACTCTGGCCAATCTTTATCTGGCGCTGGATCACAATCTGGAGATTATCCCCATTATCAACAAAATAGATCTTCCCTCCGCCGATGTCGAGCGGGTATTGGAGGAAATCGATTCGGAACTGGGGCTTGATCCGTTTACGCACATCCAATGCTCCGCCAAGGAAGGAATCGGCATAGAAGAAATTCTGGAAGCCATTGTCAAGCGCATTCCGCCGCCTAAAGGCGATGCAGCAAATCCTCTGGCCGCTTTGATTTTTGACGCCAAATACGACTCTTTCCGGGGAACAATAATCCATTGCCGCGTTTTTGAAGGAACCGTCAAAGCCGGCGATATTATTAAATTCATGTACAACGGATCAACGTATAAGGTGGAAGAAGTGGGGCATTTCCTGCTGACCCGCACCAAACGCGAAAAGCTCAGCGCCGGAGAAGTGGGCTACATTATCGCGGGTGTGAAAACCGTTGCGGATGTGCGCACAGGCGATACAATCACGCTGCAGGAAAGGCCTTGCAGCCAGCCGCTGCCCGGATTTAAGGAAGTCAAGCCGGTCGTCTTCGCATCCATCTATCCTATTGCTTCCGACGATTATCAGGATCTGGCCGATTCGCTGGAAAAATATAAACTCAACGACGCGTCGTTTATCTATGAAAAAGATTCTTCCGCCGCCCTTGGACAGGGCTTCCGCTGCGGTTTCCTGGGCCTGCTGCATCTGGATATTGTACAGGAACGCCTGGAAAGGGAATTTGATCTTTCAATTATTCTTTCCGTGCCCAGTGTGCGTTACCGCTTCACGCTCAATAATAAAACAAGCATCTATGTGGACAATCCGTCACATTATCCCGATCCAGCGGAAATTGATATGGGCGAGGAACCTTACATCCGGGCCGCAATGATGCTTCCCGAGCGTTATCTTGGAGCGGTAATGAAGCTTTGCATGGAAAAGCGCGGCGTAAATTCCAATATGAATTATACAAGCCCCGGACGAGTCGAGTTATCCTACGAAATGCCCCTTGCTGAAGTCATATATGATTTTTATGACCGGTTCAAATCGGTCACGCAGGGTTATGGTTCATTTGACTATGATATAATTGATTACCGTGAAAGCAATCTGGTTTTGATGGATATTCTCGTCAATGGCGAAAAGGTTGACGCCCTTTCCCAGATAGTTCATCGCGAACGCGCACGCTCCCGCGCCCTGCTTGCCTGCGACCGTCTTAAGGATGAGATACCGCGCCAGATGTTTAAAATTGCCATTCAGGGGGCAATCGGCGGAGAAATTATCGCCCGCAGCACCATCAGCGCTTTCCGCAAAGATGTAATTGCAAAATGTTACGGCGGTGATATTTCCCGAAAGAGAAAACTGCTCGAAAAACAAAAAGCCGGGAAAAAACGAATGAAGATGATTGGCGATGTGAGCATTCCGCAGAGTGCGTTTCTAGCCGTCTTGAAATCCGACACCGATTAACAAGAGACTGTTGAAAAGCGCTCACCTGCTGCGTTGTGCTGCAAACCGGGACGCTCAACGTATAACCGCATACGCCTCACGCCCCGATTCTTGCACGCCTTGCATCTGAGCACTTTTGAACAGTCTCAATCCTGGAAGCCTTGCTATCATCTTGAATATGAAATAGAATAATTGTGGCTATTCACCGGGAGCACACATTACGCTTGCATACTAGCAATAAATAGTATACACTGTATTACAACCATTCAAAAAAGAGGTAAACATTATGAGAGCTACAGTATCAATAAGGCTGCCGGACATACTAACTAAAAATCTGGACGAAATCGCCAGGGAAACCGAAAGATCCCGATCTTTTCATATTCAAAAGGCTATCGAAATGTACATTGAAGATTTCGCCGATTTACGCATTGCTATTGACCGTTTGAGAAATCCTAAAGATGAAATTGTTTCTTCAAAAGATTTGAGGAAATCCCTTGGCTTTTAATATCACTTACAAGAAATCAGTCGCACGCGATATCAGCCACCTGGATAAAAAAGAGGCGCGCAGAATTATTGACAAGATTGAAAATAATCTTGCCAAAAACGCCGAATCATATCCCGTTTTGAAAGGCGAATTTGCCGGATTGAGAAAAATGCGCGTTGGTGATTACAGAGTTGTCTATACAATTATTGATAAAAATATTCTTATTCTCCGCATTGGCCACAGACGTGAAATTTACAAAAAAGAAATATGATTATGTATCAATCAGGACTCTACATTCACATTCCCTTTTGCCTCATCAAATGCGGCTACTGCAGCTTCTACTCTATCCAATCAATCAATCTTATTCCCGAATATATTGCGGCGTTAAAAAAAGAAATAAAATATTACCGGAATATTTTTTCATCGTTTGACACCATCTATATCGGCGGCGGTACCCCTTCCCTGCTTACCCCTGTGCAGATTGACGATATCATTTCTACAGTAAATAAATATTTTGATATCGACCGTAAGGCCGAAATTACTATGGAAGTCAATCCCGGCGATGTGTCGTTTGATTATTTCCAGGCGTTGCGCAAATCGGGAATTAACCGTTTGAACATCGGCATTCAATCATTCGATGATAAAATTTTAAGACTTCTGGGACGGAGGCATTCAAGCCTTGAAGCAATTGCCGCGATAGAAGCGGCAAGAACAGCCGGATTCGACAATCTGGGAATAGACTTGATTTACGGGATGCACGGCCAGGGCATTAAATCATGGATAAATAATTTACAGAAAGCCGTTTCTTACAAACCGCAACATATCTCCTGCTATCAGCTATCGCTTGGCGACAAAACACCGCTCTATAAAAAATATTCTTCAGAGGGCTGGCAACTGCCTGATGAAAAAACGGAACTGAAATTATTTTTAACAACCGCTGAAATTCTGGAAAATGCCGGTTACATTCACTATGAGGTTTCCAATTTCGCCCGCAGCGAAAAGCTTCGATCAAGACACAACATGAAATACTGGCAGCATGCGCCTTATCTGGGCATTGGACCTGCCGCGAATTCTTTTCTGGATAACAAACGCTGGTGGAACAAAGCCGCCCTCAATACTTATTTAAAAGAAATTGCCTCAGGGAAAATGCCGGTAGATGACACGGAGACTCTTTCAATCGAGCAACTGCAACTGGAAGCTTTATTTTTGGGCTTACGCACCGATACAGGAATTGATTTGAAACGCTACAAAACAAAATACGGCGTTGATTTGCTTGCGGATAAAAAAACAATTATTGACGCACTAATCAAAAATAAACTTATAGAATTTAAGAATGGCTTTCTTCGTCCCACCCGCGCGGGCATGGCTGTAGCCGACAGCCTGGCACTGATTTAAAAGTCTTAAGTTTTAAGTAATTAAGTGAAAAGGAAAAAATTAAGCTGGTTCAATATTGCAGATTGAACCAAACATTTAAATATTTAAAGCAAGATCAAATAAATGGTTCAATCAGAATGAATGAACCAGCAGGATATTGATGAGTTAATAAAAAATAAACTAGTGGAATTAAAGAAAGGCTTTCTTCGCCCCACCCGCGCGGGCATCGCTGTAGCTGACAGCCTGGCACTCATCTGATACCAAGCCGTAGTCATTCATCTACCTTTGTTGGTATAGCTTTTATCTTATCGTAACAGAGGCAATTTCATGTTCAAGGCGCTTTTTAATTTTCTGAAATACTTCGTCCGAATGAGATTTTTCCTTCAGGAATATCATGTCCAGAGTCTTGGTCGGCACGAAATTTTGCAGTACATAATGGCTAGCGCCGGAAATCAGATTGGCGATATGGAGAATATCTTTTTCATCGAGTTGTGATTGCACAACGGTTGTGCGGAATTCATAGGGAATTTTTGCGTGTAAAATAATTTTGATGCTTTCCTTAATTGACTCGGGATTGACCGGCACATTAACGATTTTTTCGTATTTTTCCAGCGGCGCTTTGATATCCATGGCGACATAATCAAGCAGTTTTTCAGTAATAAGAGTCTTGATAACCTGCGGCTGTGATCCGTTGGTGTCGAGTTTGACGGCAAATCCCATTTTCTTGATTTGTTTGATAAAGGGTATCAAGTTATTCTGAATAGTCGGTTCACCGCCGGTTATCGCCACGGCATCGAGCTTTCCCCGACGTGTTTGAAGAAAGTCGAGAACATCTTTTTCCTTCATGCAGGGCCCGAATAAATCGGGATCAACCAGTTCGGGATTATGGCAATATGAACATCTGAAATTGCACCCCTGTAAAAAGATAATCGCGCTGATCATTCCCGGATAATCAATAAGTGATACTTTTTGGAAACCGCCGATTTTCATTTTTTCCTTCTATATCCAAACGCAGTAAACACCACGTGTGAATTCTTTCTAAATATTTTATTATATCGAGATGAATTTGGAAGATAACAAGGCGGCAAGGAGAAGACTCCGCAGGCGTATTGGTAATACGTCGAGGAAGCCGACTGACGCAGCCAACGAAGTTAGCTTACAAATACACTCGATATGTTAGAATTTGAATACCTGCCTTGAGTCAAACTCTTCCTGCTTCCCCTTATTCCACTGTTTGACCGGCCGTAAATAACCAACCACGCGGGAGTAGACCTCACAATCATCGGCGCAGGTCGGACATTTTTCCTGTTCGCCTTTCAGATACCCGTGTGACGGGCATACGCTGAATGTAGGGGTAAAAGTTACGTAAGGCAAATGATAATTGCAGCAAATCTTTTGAACCAGTTTCTTTACCGACTTGGGATCATCTATTCTCTCGCCCGCGAAGGTATGGAATACCGTGCCGCCGGTGTATTTTACCTGAATTTCATCCTGTAAATCCAGCGCTTCAAAAACATCATCGGTATAGTTTACCGGCAATTGCGTGGAATTCGTGTAAAACGGTTCCGCGTTTTTGCATTTACCGTCACTGGCAGTTATGATATCCGGATATTTTTCTTTGTCTGTTTTGGCCAGACGGTATGAAGTCCCTTCCGCCGGTGTCGATTCCAGATTATAATTGTTTCCGGTTTCCTTCTGGAAATCGATAAGTTTTTTTCTCATAAAATCAAGGACTTCTTTTGTAAATTCCTGGCCTTTTCCCGTGGCAATGTTAACGCCCAGTAAATTTAAACAGGCCTCATTCATCCCGACAAGCCCGATGGTGGAAAAATGATTCTTCCAGTATTCGTTGAATCTTTCCTTGACGCTGCGCAGGTAATATCTCGTGTAGGGATAGAGATTGCCGTCCGTGAATTTTTCCAGCACCTTGCGCTTGGTTTCCAGACTGTCCCTGGCTATATCCATCAGCTTGCCCAGTTGATCCAGAAAAGCTTTTTTTGTTTTAGTGATATAGCCGATACGCGGCATATTGATGGTGATGACGCCGATAGAGCCGGTAAGCGGGTTGGAACCGAAAAGCCCGCCTCCCCTCATTTCCAGTTCACGATTGTCGATGCGCAGACGGCAGCACATGCTGCGGGCATCTTCCGGATTCATGTCGGAATTGATGAAGTTGGAAAAGTATGGCACGCCGTATTTTGCGGTCATCTCCCATAAATCCTTCATGTTGGGATTGTCCCAGTTAAAATCTTTAGTGACGTTGTATGTGGGAATCGGGAAGGTAAAAACTCTTCCCTTGGCATCGCCTTCGGCCATCACCTGCAGGAAAGCTTTGTTGAAAAGATCCAGTTCTTCCTGAAACTCCCTATAGGTTTCTTTTTGCGGCTTGCCGCCGATGATAACACTCTGGTCTGCGTAATATTTCGGTACGGTCATATCCAGAGTGACATTGGTAAAAGGCGTTTGAAATCCTACTCTCGTCGGCACATTAATATTGAAAATGAATTCCTGCAGCGCCTGTTTAATCTCTTTAATGGTTAAGTTATCATAGCGGATAAACGGTGCAAGCAAAGTGTCAAAATTGGAAAAGGCCTGCGCTCCGGCAGCCTCTCCCTGTAAGGTATAGAAGAAGTTAACCACCTGCCCCAGAGCGCTGCGCAGATGATTGGCCGGTTTGCTTTCCACCTTGCCGGAGACACCCTTAAATCCCTGTAAAAGCAGATCATATAAATCCCAGCCCACGCAGTAAACGGAAAGCAAACTTAAATCGTGAATATGAAAATCGCCGTCAATATGAGCCTTGCGGATTTCCGGAGAATATATTTCATTGAGCCAGTAAACCTTGCTGACTTCAGAAGATATATAGTTGTTCAAACCCTGCAATGAATAATCCATATTACTGTTTTCATTGATTTTCCAATCGGCTTTCTTCAAATATTGATCAACCAGATCAACTTCCATCTTATTGGTAATATCTCTTAAACGCGAATGCTGATCGCGATAAATTATATAAGATTTGGCCGTTTTACGATGAGTGGATTGTAAAAGAACCTCTTCTACAATATCCTGAATTTCTTCAACGGATAAAATCTTGCTGTCAAAGAGCTTTTCGGCAAGATTTAGAACCTTGATTGTCAATTTGCGAGCTTCCTTATTATCGAATTCATCAGTAGCAGCTCCAGCCTTGGCAATGGCGCTGGTAATTTTTTCCGCACTAAATTTAACTAAACGACCGTCTCTTTTTCTAATTTTTAAATTCATCTGCCAACTCCATTAATAAATAGAAAATTCAATATAATTAACTCTATTACGCTATATATTGTGGTATGTAAGGATAATACTACTACATATAGTAATTATCAAGAAAATAATAAATTTTTTTTCAGGGGGTTGTTAGGGGTGAAAAACGTAATAATTAGCAGCTATTTGAACCTGATGAGACGGATAAAATAATTCATGCCTTGTTATATTCTGAAAAAATCATGGAAAAAACAGCTCGTCCCTGGGTGGATGATCTCAAGTCTGTGGAATAGCCGAACATGGCCTTCAAGGGAACTTTAGCTTTAATTTCGCTTACAGTTCCCTTGGGATTAACCGATTGAATTTCGCCTTTGCGGGCATTGATGTCACCGATCACATCGCCCATAAATTCGCTGGGGGTAATAATATCCACCATCATAATCGGTTCAAGCATGACGGGATCACCAAGACTGCATCCATCACGGAAAGCGGTTGACGCCGCGATCTTGTAACCCTGGGCTGAAGATTCACCGTCCCGGAAAGAACCGCCGGTTATTGTCACTCCCACATCTATTACAGGATAACCGTTTAATACACCGTTCATCATCGCTTCATTGATGCCCTCTTCAATCATCTCGTAATATTCGGCAGGAATTATACTGTCGTCAAGTTTATTGATAATTTCATTTCCCAGACCCCGTTTACGCGGAGCCAAAGAAAGACGGACATGACCGAAGTGTTTCTTGTCGCCCAGTTCCTTTTCAAACACTCCTTCCATCTCAACCTTCTTTTGAATAGTTTCGCGATAAACGACTCTGGGTCTGCCGACATTGACCTGACAGTTGAATTCGCGGCGTAAACGGTCAACAATAATTTCCAGATGCAGTTCCCCCATGCCGGAAATGATCGTTTGCGCGGTTTCATCTTCATATTTTACCCTCAGCGTCGGATCTTCTTCCGTCAGCTTCTCCAATGCCGTGGTCAGCTTTTCCTGATCTGCGGGCGTTTTGGCTTCAATGGCCTGGCTGATTACCGGCTCGTAGAATTCTATCAGTTCCAGCATGATCGGATTTTCTTCTTTACAAATGGTATCGCCTGTTGTCGTTGATTTTAAACCCAGTACGGCAACGATATCCCCGGCAAAGGCCGTATCTATTCTTTCGCGTTTATTGGAGTGCATTCGTAAAAGGCGGGCGATTTTTTCCCGTCTTTTTTTTATGGAATTATAAACCTCGTCATTGGCATTTATTTTACCGGAGTATATCCGCAGGTAGGTAAGCTTCCGGCCTTCATCAAGCATAACCTTAAAAGCAAGTGCAGCCAGCGGTTCTTTATCGGAGCTGTGCCTGACCTCTTCTTTTTTAGTTACAGGATTAATTCCTTTAACGGGCGGAATATCTTCGGGGGACGGCAGATAATTGATGATGGCATCCAGCACCGGCTGAATTCCTTTGTTGCGCAGAGCCGCGCCGCAAAGCACAGGAACTATTTTCAGCGATATGGTCGCTTTCCTCAAAGCCTGCTTTATTTCAGATGCAGTAATTTCTTCGCCGCTGAGATATTTATCCGCCAGATCATCATCCGCTTCGGCAAGCGTCTCTATCATCTGTTCGCGTCTTGATTTTACCTCATCGGCAAATTCCTGCGGAATATCATGCGTGGAAAATTCCATGCCCTGGGTTGAATCATCCCAAACCAGCATTTTCCGGTCAATCAGATCTATTGCGCCGCGAAAATTATCTTCACTGCCCGCGGGAATCTGGACCGCCACGGGAATGGAAGCAAAACGTTCCCGCATCATTTTTACGGCGGCAAAAAAATCAGCGCCGACCCTGTCCATTTTGTTAATAAAAGCAATTTTAGGAACACCGTATTTATCCGCCTGATGCCATACCGTTTCCGACTGCGGCTCTACACAGCCGACCGCGCAGAAAACAACAACCGCACCATCGAGGACACGCAGCGAACGCTCCACTTCAATAGTGAAATCAACATGCCCCGGCGTGTCAATGATATGAATGTCGTGATTGTTCCATACACAGGTGGTCACCGCCGATGTAATGGTGATGCCTCTTTCCTGTTCCTGCGGCATCCAGTCCATAACGGCTTCACCATCGTGAACCTCTCCCATCTTGTAAGATTTTCCCGTGTAATAAAGAATTCTTTCCGTAAAGGTTGTTTTCCCCGCGTCAATGTGAGCGACGATACCTATATTGCGAGTGCGGGATATTTTGGATTTTGCTGCCATATATAATTTACTATTGCTCTATTTTTCCGGAACAATAAGTTCCAAATCAGGAGAAAAAGCTTTCCGTGTAGAAATATGACCTTTGATAGATGACAGTTCTTTGCCTTCCACTAAAATTTTTACTTTTTTAATACCGGGAATATTTTGAGTTATAGAATCTGTTAAGGAATAGATCGTAGCCATTTCTGAAGCGGAACCGCCCTGATACAACCTGGTCAGGCTCTTGCTGAAATTAACCGCAGCAGTTTCATTATCCACTATCTTTACATCGATAACAGTAACACCGTGAGGAAATGTATTAACCAACCCTGTTTTAGAGCCTTCGAGTAAAGCCTTAACAATTTCTTTAGTTTGTGAAGCAACATCGCTTTCCTTGAAAATATAACGTTTTTCAGGCCTCAAAAAACGTTCCTGATCATCAGAAAAATAAATTTGAGCAATTTGTTTTTCCTTCTTTTTCATGGCGTCCATATCACTTGTAGGATACAGGGCGCTGAATAAAGTAATAAAAAAAACCAGCAGCAGAACAAATATTCCACCGAGTATGACTGAAAGGTAAATAATTCTTGTGGATTTCTTTACTTTCTTTTCCCTGATATTTTCTGACCGAAGCTGCCTCTTGGTCGTCATAAAAATTTAACTCCTCTTTAAAAAAACTTCGTCAATTTATGGTATTTTACACAGGCTGTCAAGAAGAACAAAATTTTACAGTTAAGATATAAACAAATAGTCCCCCGCACTTAAAAAAAAATAATTTTAAATGCAGAGGACTATTAAATGTTTTTTCTTTTTACATTCTTTTAATAGTTTTCCGCCAGAACCTCATAATACGATTGCGGGTGTTTGCAGGCAGGGCATTCTTTGGGCGCCTCGTCTCCCTCATAAACGTAACCGCAATTTATGCAATGCCATTTAGTTTGCGCTTTCTTCTTAAATACTTCGCTCTTGTCAATGTTGGCTGCCAGCTTGCGATATCTTTTTTCATGAAACATTTCAACTTTGGATATTTGCTCAAAAGAGCGGGCGACTTCCGGAAAGCCTTCCTCTTTTGCAATCCTGGCGGCTTCAGAATACAGGACAGTCCATTCCATATTTTCACCTGCCGCTGCCGCCTCTAAATTGCTTTTGGTATCTCCGATAACACCGGCGGGATAAGTTGCGGCAATTTCCACATCACCGCCCTCAAGGTATTTAAAAAATACCTTGGCGTGTTCTTTCTCATTTTCCGCAGTTTCCAGAAATATTCTTGAAATCTGCTCATATCCCTCTTTTTTAGCCGCACTGGCAAAAAAAGTATAGCGGTTTCTAGCCTGTGACTCACCTGCAAATGAAGCCAGCAAATTCTTCTCTGTTTTTGTGCCTTTTATCGATTTAGCCATAGTTCATCTCCTTTCTTTGTGATTCTTTCCGGTTTGCAATATATTAAGCACTGCACATAAACTTATCAACGGTTATTTCAAATCTTTTCCTATGGAAAAGGATTTCCCCAGATATTTTCCCACGCCATAATAGGATTGTATTTCCGGCCCGTAAAGCACCGGATTGATTTTTATGATGTCCGGCAGTCCATCTTCCCCCAGCATTGATTCATCAACCTTAACATCCATAATCTCTCCGATGAAATGCGTATGGATACCGATTTCCATGGCATTGACAAGTTTACATTCCAGAATCATTGGAAATTCCATAATATAAGGAGCGTCTACCTTTTGGCTTTTTACGGCCGTGATCTTTGCTGCCGCGAATTTATCGACATTTCTTCCGGAAACTATGCCGCAATAATCGGCAATTCCCACCTGGCCGGCAGAAGGAACATTTATAGTAAATGCTTTACGTTCCACGATATTGCCGTGAGTATAGGTAGCTGCTCTTAAAGATACGGCCATACAAGGCGGTTTTGAACTGCATACCCCTCCCCAGGCTATGGCAGCCGCATTGGGTTTATCATTTTTGTCGTAGGTCCCTATCAACCACACCGGTGTGGGATAAATTAGAGTTTTTGCATCAAAAGACTTTTTCATAAATTTCTCCTGACTATTTACTTAATCAATAATCCCGCTTATTTTACGGAATTTTATAAATTATTTTAAAAATAAATTCAAATTATTAAAAAATTAATTTCTAAACTAATTTATAGTATGATAAGAATATTTAAAAATCAGTATTGATCAAATAATGATTAATACATTGTGTTACTAAATTTCTTGATTAGACGAGGAGAATATTTTTATGGCCACTATTATGCCGGAATCTGAACACGTACAAAAAGCAATCAAATGGGTATCGATAAGTTTAGAAGAAAAAGACAGTCAACCTTTAAAAAAGCTTATTGATAATGCGATTTTAAAATTTGATTTATCCCCCAAGGATTCAGAATTCTTAATGAAATTCTTTGCCGAAAGAGGAAAATAGGCAAAATTTCCCAAAATGATTAAACTCGAGCAGTTCTGCGCAGGCGGATGACTGCTTGAGTTTATCAGTTAATTGCCGGACAATCCTTTTTCTTTCATAAGTAAATCTCTGATTTCAGTAAGCAGTTGCTGATCTTTAGTCGGCGGCGGTGTTGTTTCCTGCTTATTCTTCATCAGCATTCCGAGAAATTTGACGATGAAGATGTACAATGCCAAAGCAACTATCAGAAAGTTGACGATTTCTCCGATAAATAATCCGTAAGGGACATCCTTGCCGTTAATCACCCATTTCCAGGTCAGATAACTTTGATTGCCGGGCATGATAACGCTTATAAAAGGCATAATGATATGTTTGACCAGAGAATCAATAATTTTGCCAAATGCCGCTCCGATAATCACACCGATGGCAAGATCAACAACATTACCCTTAAAAGCAAAATTTTTAAACTCTTCCAGCATTGCTGATACTTTTTCCCTTGCTTCCATATCTACTCCTTTCGACATTTATTTCTACTCGATATTAGACATCTCTTCGTAAATCCTGAGTTCAATAACCTCAAAAATAGTATCATACTGCGTTTTCTGCAAAAGCCGCCGTATTTCCCATCCTGTATTTGTTTTCTTCTCCGTGATCACAAAAAGGCTAACTTCACATTCCTTCCAGTTGAGGCGTTTGACGCTGGCGGCCGCTTTCGTACGCCAGCCACCCGATTCCAGGTAATCCGAAACGACGCGTAGATTCTTCTGATCTATCGTAACATTAGTGCCCATACTTTTTTCTTTGAAAACATAGGCAATCGCCTTAAGAATTATTGTTTCTCTGGCTTCATAAACATGACTGTATTCATCCGGTTTTAATATGACCGGCCCGCCCATCATATCAGGGACACAGGAGATCATATTCATTAAGAGAATCGCATAAAAAAACAAAAGATACTTTTTATTAATCATATAATTTCACATGGGGATGCAATAAACATTTAGCGGCCGTTTGCGTTTATCCACCAGGGGCCTTTTTCTTTAAACCACCACAGGGAAGAATCCGTTCTGGTAATTCTTTCGGCAAGTTTTTTCCCGTTATCCGTATTTAATCTCTGCAACGCAAATTCTATCCATTCTTCCGAATATTTATTTCCTAAGTCACCGCATTCTTTTAATTGCAGAATAAGAGCGATCTGGTCGGCATCCCTCGCAATTAACGATTCTTTTGTCTCTTTTGCGTTAAATTCATCAATTGCCGCTTTAATATCATCACCGAAGAAAAGGCTTTCAGTCAATTCCGACACGGCTTTTTCTTCATCGACATTAACATATTTCTTGTTGACATAATTCATATCACCGGTGCGGGCTTCCGGCAAATCATGAAGAACACACATCTTCAAAACACGAAACTCATCAAGGGAATCATCCATTTTACAAAGAGTGTAACCGACAAATACGGTGCGCAAAACGTGTTCGGCTACCGATTCTTTTCCGCTGCCCAAGAATTGATAACCGCTACGCGGCGTTCTGCTGAGCATTCCTACTTCAAACAAAAAATTAGCAATACTATCCATTTTATTCCTTTTTCAAAGTTTTGATTCGATTAGCCATCATTTCCGATATTTTTGTTATTTGCAACTGCATTGAAGCAACGCCGTCAGGCCGCATACTTATAACTTTGTCCAGTTGCGCTTTCCAATGTTCCAGCGAGGAAATTTCATTATCTTTCATTTTTTTCTCTAAACGCTCCTGGTATTCTTTTATAAACAATTCATTTGAATTCATTCTAATCACCTTAAATCTTATTTTTTATCGGAATTTGGAGGCATTATATCATTGAAGGTTTATCTTGCAACAACGAATTTAAAAATCATGATTTGACACTACACGTCAAATGCTATAAACAAAAGCAAAAAAAATCGATCGGAATTAATAAATATATATGCCATCACATCCAAAACATGAAGATATAGCCGGCGGGCAGGCGATCCTGGAAGGCGTTATGATGCGTCACGGCAATAAAATAGCCGCGGCGGTAAGAAGGCCTGATAAGGAAATTGTTTTTCAGGAGCGGGAATATATTCCGTTGACCAAACGTTATAAGATACTCGGATGGATGTTTGTCCGGGGAACAATAAATTTATTTGAAATGATGATTGTGGGATTTCAATGTCTGATGTTTTCGGCTGACGTGGCCATGTCTGAAGAAGAAAGAAAGCCCAAAGACTGGGAAATGTATCTTTCTTTTTTCATAAGTTTCTCCATCGCTATTTTTTTCTTTATTGTCGTCCCGGCGTATTTCTTTACCAAAATAAAGTTTTATATCGGCAATCTTATTCTTTTAAATATTCTGGAAGGGTGCGTCCGTCTGGGAATGTTTCTTTGTTTTCTGGCCGCCACGCTCCTTATGACGGATATGAAGCGCGTTTATATGTATCACGGCGCCGAGCATAAAACCGTGTTTGCCTGGGAAGACGGTCAGGATCTTACTATTGAAAATGTTAAAAAATATTCCACCCGCCATCCCCGGTGCGGAACAAGCTTTATCCTTTTTGTGATGATTGTTTCCATATTGGTCTTTTCCTTATTGGGACGTCCGGACTTTCTGCATAGAATAATCTACAAAATTTTGCTTTTACCCGTCGTTGCGGGCATTTCTTATGAAGCCATACGTTTTACCGGTAAATACAACAGCTCGAAACTGGTGCAAATGATGAGCTGGCCCGGATTAATGCTGCAAAAAATTACGACCAGAGAACCCTCTGATGATCAAATCGAAGTGGCCATTGCCGCGATGAAAAAAGTGATTTAATCCTAACTTCTTCCCGGTTAATTTATTTTCAACACCTTTATAACGGGACTCTAATCTTTTTCCTGCATATAAACCTAAAAATCTCCTTGAGTGCAATATATATAAGGATTTGACATTTCTTGCCAATTGGAGTAACAAACACAATGAATTGACATTTGTTAATCTCTTTAAAAAGGGGAAGAAGCTGATGATGAAGCGGTGCTTTTTTGTATTAATTCTGATTTTCTTTTCGGCCGCCTTGCTCTACCAACCGGCAGCAGCAAAAGAAGATACTGCTCAAATAAAACTCAAAAAAATAGCTGTGCCTTCCAAAAGATTATTTGTTTATAAGGTTAAAAAAGGTGATACCCTTTCATCTATCTCCAAAATTATTCCCGGTATTACCGAGGAATATACAGCAAATAATTATCAGCTGATTAAAGAACTTAACCCCAATATATCAAATTTTGACAACCTTGAAGCCGGACAATCATTGATTCTACCCTGGAAACCGCTCACGGAAACAGAGGGGGCCAAAACAGAATACAAAACTGCCGCAATAAATAAAATTCTTTCAGCCAGGCCAAAATATTATTTAATAAAAAGAGGCGATACTTTATTTAAAATCATCCGCCGTCAATTAAAAAACGAGACGAATATCGCCCAAGCGCTTAAAACTATTAAATCAATTAATCCGGGTATTAGAAATGTTAACAGAATTTATGCCGGCACTGTTATAAGATTGCCGGGAAAAATTCTCTTTGTTACCCCCCCGGAGGAAATCAAGCCCGTCGCGCAGGAACCGGCAACGCTTTCAGAGAAATCAATTCAACCGGAAAAGATCATCGAAATAAAAGAAAAGAAAATTATGCCGCCGGAAGCCCGCCTTACGGTGCTGAAACAAGTCATTGCCCAGATGAACGGATCAATTACCACAACCGGCAATTACTATCTCCCGATACCGAAAGCAGGTCAGGTCACTATTGATTGCTCTAAAATCCCGTTAATTGAATTCGACGATAACACGACAGTATTTGTTGATTTGGAAAATCGCGCTCCTGCTAATTTTAAAAAGATGATCAGTGACAATTGGGCGAACTACTATCTGGTCAAAGTGGACAAAAATGATGACGTCTTTACAATTTTAGAAAAGGTTATTAATTCAACAAAAAGTTACCGCATGATTAAAAGCGAAAATCCTTTAATGACAGGTACTGCGCCGATGGCAGAAGTATTTGTTGACTGGGTAATTGTAAAATCTCTTCCCAATCAAAAGCATGAGACGATACAGGGATTACGCTGGATTTACGAAAATAACCTGCTTTTGCCCAAATCAATCAAAGATTATTATCAAAAGAACGGGGTAATGATCACTGAAATTTCCGGGGAGACAGGTCTTGCCGGAAAACCTGAAGAAATTTATTCCTTGCCGCCAATGACTGTTTTTCCTGCAGCATCAGCTAAAGATTTTTCTTCTGCGCTGGTTACCTCTTTAGGATTGAACGCCGAAAAAGACGTGGATATTCAGATATTCGACACCGTAAAAGACGGCTTTAATTTGTCAATAAAAGCCGATGTGCTGGTAAAAAATGGAGATAAGAAATATGTCATATGTTCGCAGAAGCTTTCCCCGCAATTCATCAACGCGCTGAAACAAGCCGGTGATGAGCCCATTTTTATCCGCGATAACGATTCTCCCAAAAATATCATGGAAAATATTTTGCGAGGCATGAATATTCCTTTCTCATCCGATAATTTTATATTTTCGGGACCCAGTAAAAATCAGGCGCCTTATATTTTAAAATTCAGCGGCACTAAAATTAAAACGAATCAGGATTTGTATGTCGTTGATTTCGATATTGATCCGGGACTGCGCGGTTTACTGCAAGAGGTATGGTCGGCTAATATAGCCAGATATTGATGAATTTGTAAAGTTACTCTAGATATGCAAGAGAAGATATTGTGTCTTTTCTTTTACCGCTTTTGGCGATGTGCAAATAATTACAAGTAATAAATATTTGCGCCTCCGGCCTTTGAAATTAGCTTACAATTTTGTCTTATAAAATCTATTGCGGCAATCTTAAATTTAAAAAGTTCAATGATCATTAAAAAGGATTTTATGGTTAAAGCTATTGCCCTCTTTTCCGGGGGATTAGACAGCATGTTGGCGGCAAAACTGGTCAGCAGGCAAAATATTGACGTTGTCTGCCTGACATTCACAACGCCTTTTTTTAACGCTCAAAAAGCGCAAGCCGCCGCCCGGCAAGTAAATTTACCTCTGTTAGTTGAAGATATTACGGATGAGCACCTGAAGATGCTTAAATCTCCCCGTTACGGCTACGGGAAAAACATGAATCCCTGTATAGATTGCCACACGTTAATGCTGCAAATTGCCGGCAGAAAAATGGAATCAACCGGAAGCGACTTCCTTATTACCGGTGAAGTTCTCGGTCAGCGCCCAATGTCACAAAACAAACAATCCCTCTATGTGGTCGCTAAAAATTCCGGCTATCGCGATCACATTTTAAGGCCTTTGAGCGCTTTGCTGCTTGACCCGATAAAGGCGGAAACAGAAAATTTGATTGACCGCTCTCAATTGCTTTCCATTCAGGGACGCGGTCGCAAACATCAAATGGAACTGGCTGCGGATTTCGGCATTGTGGATTACGCTCCCCCTGCGGGAGGATGCCTGCTTACCGATCCGATATTTTCACGCCGCCTGCGCGATTTATTCTCGCATCAGGGCGACCGTAACATTCGCGATATCGAACTGCTTAAATATGGACGCCATTTCCGTATTGCAGATAACTGCAAAATTATCGTCGGCAGAAACAATGCGGATAACGAAGCAATCATGAAGCTTTCCGCATCAGATGATTTAATTTTGAATATGGCCGGTTTTCCAGGCCCGATTGTTCTAGTGCCTTACGGTAACGCGGATGATCAGCAAATTGCCGCTTCACTCTGTGTTCGTTACAGCGACGCGCCAGGCGATCTGGAAGCGGAAGTGGTTTGTGAATGCAAGAATGCGTCAAAATCAATTACGGCCAAGGCAGCGGCAAAATCAGATTGTGAAAGATGGATTCTTTAGCCGGAGGCCACAGCATCATTGAATTAAATGTTCGGGACGCAAAAGATCATTAACTGTTTTTACCGGATTAAAAACGATAAGCGGCAATTTTACAAAAACAGTGTTCCAGTAAGCCATGCCGCCGTTCCAAAGACCCGGCGCTTCCAGAGCGTTTATCATACGCCCTTTCTCATTTTTTTTAGTAATTAAATACGCGTCATTATTTACAAATTCAGACAAATTAAACTTTTTCCCTTTATAATTTTTTATGCTGCAAACCATATCCACCGGATTGAAATATTTTGTCTTTGACCAAACAGCCAGTTGATCCGGACTGTTTTTATCAACATGACCCCCCTCAACAATTTGCAGAGTTTGAGTGCCGTCATTTTCTTCCACCCAGAAAGGTCCGCCTCCCGGTTCCTTTTCATTTCTGACCATTCCGCAAACCCGCAGTGGACGGTTCAAAACAGAAATCAAATATTGAATTTTCTGTTTTTGTGATCGCCGCGCGAAATTCCGCGGGAAAACAATATTCAGCCTCTGTGAACAGAAAACAGAAATTTTTTTTATTTGAGAAACACTCATTGTTTCGTTTTCCAGTTGACCGATACTTGCGAATATCTCTTCCCGCAAATTCATAGCCAGACCGCCCAGCATTTTTTTATAAGGAATAATATTTTTTAAAAGCGGTTCCGGCGCGATGTTATCTATATTTTTTATAAAGATAAAATCGGCATCGAGATTTTGTAAATTTGCAAGCAGCGAGCCATGCCCGCCCGGCCGGAAAATGAGCCTGTCCGCCGCATCCCGCAGAGGCATATTATTCTCATCAACGGCCAGTGTTTTCGTTGAGGGTGATTGCACCGAATAGGATATTTTATATTTTATCCCGAAAAGGTTTTCGTATTTAGATTTTACAGTTTTTATTTTTTCAGCAAAATCCTTTTTATATTCTTCGGAAATTGTGAAATGCAGATGACAAACATTGTCCGCGGCGCGAATATAAATGGCTGCCTCAAATAAATGCTCTTCCAGAGCGGTACGCGCGTCTTGAGTATGATAAAAATGGAAAGGAATTAACGCCTTGGGCAACCAGCCGAAATTCAATCCCTTGTCCGACAAAACATAATCCAGTAAACTCCCGATGTTTTTCTGCTCAAAATATTCACGAGCTATTTTGTTTTGCTCTACCAGCGGGTAAAAAGGATACTTTTTAAAATTGCTTAAGAATGATCGGTTAAATGCCGGAGAATCGAATCCGCCCGTCTCCCTGACTGAGAACCATTCGGCAAACATGCGGCTGGCGGCGCCGGAAGCGGGAACAAATTTGAGAAATTTGAACTTTCCCCCTTCCCTTTCATAGAGTTTTATCAATTCATCCATTGCCGCTTTTTTGATTGCCAGGATTCCATCATTAATTACGCAGGGACGATGTAATGTCAGATAATTGGAACCATGGCGATAATCAGCCATCTGCTTTTCCACCTCAACCGGAGTTAAGCCTATTTTCTTGATTTGCCGAAGATCTTTTTCAGATAATAATATTTTCTTCATAGTGACGATATTTATACTTATTTTTTCGCGTAACATCAACCACAAACATTGGAGG